>NZ_DASPMG010000135.1:0-24793 GCF_035627195.1 Azospirillum sp. | reverse complement strand
GGAGGTGGCGCTCGACCTCAGCCAGCAGATCGTCCGCGACGGCGAGGGGGCGACCAAGTTCGTCACCGTCACCGTGACGGGTGCGGAGAGCGCCGCCGCCGCCAAGCGCATCGGCCTGACGGTCGCCAACTCGCCGCTGGTGAAGACCGCGGTGGCCGGCGAGGACGCCAACTGGGGCCGCATCGTCGCCGCCATCGGTCGCGCCGGCGAGAAGGCCGACCGCGACCGCATCAAGATCACCATCGGCGGCACGCTGATCTGCGCCGAGGGGATGGAGGTGCCGGGCTACGATGAGACGCCGGTCGCCGCCCACATGAAGGGCAAGGAGATCGACGTGCTGATCGACCTGGGCATCGGCCCCGGCACGTCCACCGTGTGGACCTGCGACCTGACGCACGGCTACATCGACATCAACGGCAGCTATCGCAGCTAAGAGTCCCATGCGCCTCCTGCCGGACCGCATCGACACGCCCCGCCTGGTACTGCGGGCGTTCCGGCCGGAGGACGTGCCGCTTTTCGTGCCGCTAATCGGCGATTGGGAGGTGGCGCGCTGGCTCGCCCGCGTGCCCTATCCTTCCTGGAGGCGGACGGCTGCACCTGGGTGGCGCTGGCCGAGGCCATGCGGGCCGACGGCTCCGGCTTCAACCTGCTGGCGGTGCGGCGTGCGGACGGGCAGCTGGTCGGCGGCGTCGGGCTCACCATCGCGACGGGCGAGATCGGCTACTGGCTGGGCCGGCCGCACCAGGGCGCCGGATACGGCACGGAGGTGGCCGGTGCCCTGGTGCGCGCCGCCTTTGAGATCGTCGGCCTGGACATCGTCTTCGCCTTCACCGATCCCGCCAACGACCGCTCGCGCCGGGTGCTGGACAAGTTGGGCTTCGCCTACGGCGGCCTGCGCGAGCATGACTTCGCCTTGCGCGGCGGGCTGCGCCCGGCGCATCACTACGACCTCACCGCCGCGCGCTGGCGCGATCTGAACCGAGGATGATCCCCGATGGCCTGCTTCGACCCGAACGCCCCGCCGCCGCCCAGCCCCGGCCGCACCCTGCTGGTGGCCGCCGTGGCGCTGGTCGACGTGGACGGCCGCGTGCTGCTGGCCCAGCGCCCGCCCGGCAAGTCGCTGGCCGGCCTGTGGGAGTTTCCCGGCGGCAAAGTGCACGAGGGCGAGACGCCGGAAGCCGCCCTGGTGCGCGAACTGAAGGAGGAGTTGGACATCGACACGCGGTCGAGCTGCCTCGCCCCCTTCACCTTCGCTTCGCACAGCTACGAGGAGTTCCACCTGCTGATGCCGCTGTACGTCTGCCGCGTCTGGCAGGGCGACGTGCGGCCTATGGAGGGGCAGAAGCTCGCCTGGGTCTATCCCAACCGCATGGGCGACTACCCCATGCCGCCGGCCGACGTGCCGCTGGTGGCGATGCTGCGGGACCTGCTGTAGGGGCCGCGACCCAACATTGCCGCTTCACTCCGGCCCGGTCCTGTGCCACATCATAGGGCTGGTAGATTGGCCGGCGATCCGGCCACCGGATTTAGCATCGGGTCGGCGTGGATACGCTCTTCGACAGGACAATGACCAGCGGCGACGCGGCGCTCGACGTGCTGCGCTCGGTGTTCGGGTACGAGTCGTTCCGCGGGCAGCAGGGCGACATCATCCGCCATGTGGTCGGCGGCGGCGACGCGCTAGTGCTGATGCCCACCGGCGGCGGCAAGTCGTTGTGCTACCAGATCCCGGCGCTGGTGCGCGACGGCGTGGCGGTGGTCGTCTCCCCGCTGATCGCGCTGATGCGCGATCAGGTGACGGCGCTGCGCCAGCTCGGCGTGCGCGCCGCCTTCCTCAACTCCTCCCTCGACGTGAACGAGGCGCGCGAGGTCGAGCGCGCCATGGTGAAGGGCGAGCTGGACCTCGTCTACGTGGCGCCGGAGCGGCTGGTCACGCCACGCTTCCTCGACCTGCTGGACCGCACGAACCTCGCGCTGTTCGCGCTGGACGAGGCGCACTGCGTGTCGCAGTGGGGGCACGACTTCCGGCCCGAGTACCTGCAGCTCTCCATCCTGCACGAACGCCACCCGATGGTGCCGCGCGTGGCGCTGACCGCCACGGCGGACGCGCAGACCCGCGCGGAGATCGCCGAGAAGCTGGGCCTGGGCGAGGCGCGGGTCTTCCTGTCCTCGTTCGACCGGCCCAACATCACCTACCGCATCGTGCAGAAGAAGTCGGAGCGCCAGCAGCTCCTGGAGTTCCTGCGCGAGAACCACCCCGAGGACGCCGGCATCATCTACTGCATGTCGCGGGCGAAGGTGGAGGACGTGGCGCAGTGGCTGAACGCCCAAGGGCGCGAGGCGCTGCCCTACCACGCCGGCCTGCCGTCCGAGGTGCGCGAGGCCAACCAGGATCTGTTCATCAAGTCCGAAGGCCTCGTCATGGTGGCGACGGTCGCCTTCGGCATGGGCATCGACAAGCCCAACGTCCGCTTCGTCGCCCACCTCGACCCGCCCAAGAGCCTGGAGGCCTACTACCAGGAGACCGGGCGCGCCGGGCGCGACGGACTGCCGGCCAACGCGTGGCTGTCCTACGGCATGGCCGACGTGGTGGGCCTGCGCCAGATGCTGGAGCAGTCCGAGGCCGGCGAGAGCCACCGCCGCGTCGAGCGCACCAAGCTGGAAGCGCTGCTGGGCTTCTGCGAGACGGCGACCTGCCGGCGTCAGGTGCTGCTCAACTACTTCGGCGAGACGCTGCACGAGCCGTGCGGCAACTGCGACACCTGCCTGGAGCCGGTCGTCACCTGGGACGGTACCATCGCCGCGCAGAAGGCGCTGTCGGCCGTCTACCGCACTGGCCAGCGCTACGGCGCCGGGCACCTGATCGACGTGCTGCTGGGCAACGCTACCGAGAAGGTCAAGCAGCAGGCGCACGACCTGCTGAAGACCTTCGGCGTCGGCAAGGATCTGTCCAAGGCGGAATGGCAGTCGGTCTACCGCCAGCTCGTCGCCGCCGGCTGCCTGACGGTGGACGTGGAGGGTTACGGCGGCTTCCGCCTGACCGACGCCGGGGTGGCGATCATCAAGGGACAGGCGACGATCCAGTTGCGCAAGGACCACGTGCAGGAGAAGCGCCGCGGCGTCAACGACGCGCTGCGCCGCTATGCCGCCTCGGGTCGCGGGGCGTCGTCGAGCGGGCAGGGGGTGTCGCGCAGCGGGGCGCGCGGGGCGCTGTCGGCGCAGGACGACGCGCTGTGGCACGCGCTCAAGGCCTGCCGGCTGGAGCTGGCGCGCGACCAGGGCGTGCCGCCCTACGTCATCTTCCACGACTCCACGCTGCTGGAGATGGTGGCCGAGAAGCCGCTCGACCGCCTCGCTTTCTCCCGCCTGCCCGGCGTGGGTGCCCGCAAGCTGGACCTCTACGCGGACGCGTTCCTGGACGTGATCCACCAGCACGCGTAAGCGCGATCCCCAAGCGCGATCCCCAAACGCGATCCATTGACGCATGTCATGGGTTTTGGCGGCGCGGGCGCCTAAGTAAGGACGCGATCCGCCCCGGAGACCGCACCGTTGGACACCCATTCCGCCCTTTCCGTGCTCGAAGCCGGCCTGAACGCCTGCGCCGTGGTCATCGACCGCGACGCCGGGCTGCTGTTCGCCCTGCTCACCGCCGGGCTGGTCGGCGGCGCCACGCACTGTGCCGGCATGTGTGGTCCCTTTGTCTTGGCGCAGGTGACGGCGCGGCTGGAGCAGGTGCCGGCCTCGCGGATGAGCGAGTTCCACCGTCTCGCCGGGGCGGCCGTGCTGCCGTACCACCTCGGCCGCGCCACGACCTACGCGGCCATTGGCGCGGTGGCGGCGGGGGTGGCCGGGCACGTCGGCGCGCTGCCGGGGCTGAAGTGGCTGTCGGTGGCGCTGCTGGTGTTCGCCGCGCTGTTCTTCCTGGGTTATGCGGTCAAGGGCCTGTCGGCGTGGCTGCCGCACTTCGACAGCCCGGTCCAGCGCTGGTGGGGGGACCGTGTGTCGCGCCTCGCCCGGCCGCTGTTCGGCAACCCGGTGGGATGGCGCGGCTACGGGCTTGGGCTGGCGCTGGGCTTCATCCCCTGCGGCCTGCTGTACGGCGCCGTCGCGGTGGCGGCGGCCAGCGGCAGCGCGCTGACCGGCTTCGTCGGCATGGCGGCCTTCGCGCTGGGCACCATGCCCAGCCTGCTCGCCGTCGGCCTCGCCGGTCACGTCGCCGGCCGCACCTGGCGCGAGGCGGTGGCCCGCGCGGCACCCGTCATCATGGCCGTCAACGCCGGGGTGCTCGGCTGGATGGCGTGGCGGCTGGTGGCGTAGCGGGCGGCTACAGCCGGTCCTCCGCCACACGGCGCTCGAAGTCGGCGAGCGCGCGTTCCAGACGCCACTGCACGCGGGCCTTCTCGCTGGCCTCCAGCAGGGTGCCGCAGGCGGGCGGCGGTGCGGCGCCGGCCGGGTCGGCGTCGGCGCAAGGCGCGGCGCGGCGCCCGGCCCTGACGTCCGTCCACAGGCTGGAACCGGGCAGGAAGCTGTACTCCAGGCTGTTGCGCGCCAGCTCCACGACCTCGGCGTAGGACAGGCGGTAGGTGGTGACGGCGCGCTGCAGCTCGTTGGTCAGGTCGCTGCGGCTCACCCCCTCGTCGTCGGTGGAGATGACGGTGGGCACGCCGGCCTTGCGGTAGACCGGGAAGGGGTGCCCATCCCCTTGCACGCCCAGGATCTGGTCGTTGCTGGACAGGTTGACCTCCACCGCCACGCGCCGCTCCGCCATCAGGCGCAGCAGGCCCCAGGGATCGTCCTCGTACATCACGTCCACGCCGTGGCCGATGCGCCGGGCGTGGCCCAACTCCACCGCCTGACGGATGTGGAAGCGCAGGTCCTCCGGCGGGACGATGCCCAGCGTCAGCTCGCCCGCGTGCAGCGCCACGTTCACGCCGGGCATGGTGCGGTGCAGGGCGTCGATCATGCGCATGTGCAGCGTATAGTCGGTGCGGGCGATCCGGTAGTCCTCCGGCCCGACGAAGTTCAGCCCCACCACGCGCGGCTCCGCCTGCGCCAGCAGGAAGGCGAACAGCGTCTGCGCAAAGACGCGGTTCGGCGGCTGGTTGCGGCTGACCTGCTGGAGGTAGCGCACCGACACGCCGCAGCCGTCCGACGGATTAGCCGTGCCACAGCGCAGCACGCTGCGCATGCGCGCCTCCGCGCGGTCCAGGCTGGCCTTGGCGCCGGGGATCAGGTCGCCCAGCCCGGCCTCCATCAGGCGGCGCGTGGTGTCGGCCGCGTCGCCGTTCCAGCCGACCTTGTCGGCCAGATCGCGGATGGCGCCGCTGTTGCCGGCGGTAGCCATCAGTTCGATGTGCTCCACACGCTGGCGGCCGGCGCGGTCCACGGCTTCGGCCAGCAGGTCGCCAGCGGCGGCACCCGGCGCGTTGAAGCGGGCGAAGGTGGCGAAGAACTGGTCGTGCCCGCTCCACCCGCTGGCCGGCACGAAGTCGCGCAGCGACAGCGCGTCCACCACCTTGGCGTAGAGCCCCTGGTCCTTCAGCAGCTCGGCCGCCGGCACCGTGCCGGGCGCGCAGGCCGGCTTGGCGGCTGGCGCTTTGGGTGCCGGCGACTTGGTGAAGGCCATGGCCGCGGTGTCCAGGCACAGCGACTGCTCCGCCGCCAAGCGGATGTAGGTCTCGGCGTAGACGGCGCCCGACAGGTGGTTGTGCAGGTCGGCCCCCTTGGGCATGCGGGCCAGGAAGGCGCGCAGCTCCGGCGGGCTGGAGCGCACCTGCTCGAACCGCTGCGCCGCGGTACCCCCGCCCTCTCCGGTCTGCGGCAAGCCGGCGCAGGCGGTCGCCAGCAGGGAGGCCAGCAGGGCCGTGTACAGGCCGGTGCGGGTGCGGTTCATCGTCGGTCGTCTCCGTGGGGTTTCGCGCGCGCTGCACTTTAGGATGCGGCGGTGCAACCGGGCAATGCGAAGCCGACGTTCGCCGCTGTCGTGCCGCGCACTTTCAGCTATGGTGCGGATCACGAACCGATTTGCCTACGCCTTGGGGAGGCCCTCGTCATGACCGACACGCCCACGCTGACCGACGCCATCCGCCTGTTCCGCGGCGGCGATCTGGCCGGGACGGAGGCGGCGTGCCGCCGCATGCTGGAGAGCAACCCGAAGGACGCGCAGGCGCTGCACCTCCTTGGCCTCGTCGCCGCGCACACCGGCCATCCGGAAGCGGCCTTGGTGCTGTTCGACCAGTCGGTCGAGGCCGACGACACCGATCCGTCGACGCACAACAGCCGCGGCAGCCTGCTCTTCCAGCTCGGCCGCACGGCGGAGGCGGAGCCGGCCTTCCGCCGCGCGCTGGAACTGAACGAGGCGCTGCCGGAGGTGCACGGGAACCTCGGCAACGTGCTGAAGACGCTGGGCCGCCCGGCAGAGGCCGAGCCCTGCTACCGCCGTGCGCTGGAACTGCGCCCCGACGCGCCGGAGATGCTGAACTTCCTCGGCACCACGCTGCGCGACCTGGGCCGCCTGGACGAATCGGAGGCGAGCTTCCGCACCGCGCTCGCCAAGGCGCCGGAGTACCTGGACGCCCGCTACAACCTTTCCGAGGTGCTGGCGACCCAGGGCAAGCTGGAGGAGGCGGCCGACGGCTTCCGTCTGGTGATCGAGGCCGCGCCCAAGTTCATCCCCGCCCACGTCGGCCTCGCCCACGCCCTGCAAAGCCTCGACCGCGCCGGCGAGGCGGTGGAGGCGATCGAGGCGGCGCGCGCCATCGACCCGAACCACCCGCTGATCAACTTCACCCGCCGGCTGATCTATTCGAACGCGGTGCCCGGCTGGCACCTGCCGATGATCAACGATTTCGAGCGCAACGACGCCTACAAGGCGGCGCTGGAGCGCGCGGTGACGCCGGACAGCCTTGTGCTGGAGATCGGCACGGGGTCCGGCATCGTGTCGATGATGGCGGCGCGCGCGGGTGCCCGGAAAGTGGTGACCTGCGAGGTCAACCCGATCCTGGCGCGCGTGGCGGCGGAGACGGTGGCCAACAACGGCTACGCCGACCGCATCACCGTGGTGCCGAAGCTCTCCACACAGCTCACGGTGGGCGAGGGCGGCGACCTGCCGGAGAAGGCGGACGTCTTCGTTTCCGAACTCATCAACATCGGCATGCTGGCGCCGCGCATGCTCTCGGTCCTCCAGCACGCGCGCACCCATCTGGTGAAGCCGGACGGCAAGATCATCCCGGCGGCCTCCACCGTCTACGCCATGCTGGTGGAGACGCCGGAGCTGGCGCGGATCAACCCGGTGAAGAGCATCGACGGCTTCGACATATCGGCGATGGACGTCTTCCGCTCCCCCGGCTACGCGCAGATCGACATGGCGGCGGATGCCCACACGCCGCTGTCGGCGGCCTTCACCGCCCTCGACTTCGATTTCACCCGCACCATGCCGGAGGAGGGCGAGCGCGACATCGAGGTGGAGGTGACGGCCACCGGCACTTGCCATGGCGTCGCCTTCTGGTTCGACCTGTTCATGGGCGACGACGTCGTCTACCGCTCGGAAAGCCGGGCGCGCACCAACCACTGGAAGCAGGCCATGATGTTCCTGGAGGCGCCGATCCGCGTCGATCCGGGGCAGCGCCTGACCATCCGCGCCCGCTACGACAACAACCAGATCTCCTTCGGCGTGGTGGGCTGACGCCCCGCGCATTGGACGCCGCGCCGGAACCCGGCGCGCGTGCCGCCGGTTGCCGTGGGCATGACGGAATGGGTTACGGACGTCGTCGCCCAGCTTGGCTACCTGGGCATCTTCCTGCTGCTGGTGCTGGCGCGCGTGCTGCCGCCGGTGCCGGCGGAGACGGTCATCCCGCTGGCCGGCATGGGCGCCGCGGCCGGGGAGTTCAACCTGCTGCTGATCGCGGTGGCCGGCGGCCTCGGCTCCGCCGTGGGGGAACTGCTGTGGTATCTGGTCAGCCGCCGGCTGGGGCATGACCGCTTCGTGGCCTTTCTGCGCCGGCACGGCCGCTGGCTGGGCATGGACGAGGAGCAGGTCGACCGCGCCACCCTGTGGTTCGTGCGGCGCGGCGGTGTCGCCGTGCTGCTGTGCCAGCCGCTGCCGGGGCTGCGCACGCTGATCTCCATCCCGGCCGGCGCCATCGGGTTGCCGATGCCGCGCTTCCTTCTGTACGCCACGCTGGGCTCGGCCGGGTGGGTGCTGGTGCTGGCGACCACCGGATATCTGATGCGCTCGGGCTTTCCGGAACTGGCGGACTGGATGGTTCCGGGCTCCTTGGCGTTGTTCGGCGTGCTGCTCGCCGCTTACGTCCTGCGCGTGGCGCGGCACCTGCGCCGCGCCCGGGCGGAGCGGCGTCGACAAGCCGGTACTCACAGCGGAACCTTCGCCGGGTAGGCCCGTTCTGTCGGCATCCCTCGACCATCCGAAGGAAGGCCCAAGCCATGACCCGCATTCGTGCGCGTCGCATCGGGGGCGGTACCGCTGCCGCCCTGCTGTCGCTCGGCCTCGTCGCGTGCGCCAGCGACGTGCCCCCGCCCACCGCCCAGCTCGGCGCCGCCAGTCAGGCCATCCTGAACGCCGAACGCGCCGGGGCGCCGCAGTTCGCGCCCGGCGAGCTGCAGATGGCGCGCAACAAGCTGGCCGCCGCCGACGCCGCCATGCGCCGTGACGACCGCACCGAGGCGCGCCGTCTTGCCGAGCAGGCGCAGATGGACGCCGACCTCGCGGCCGTGCACGCGCAGAACGCCGCCGCCCAGCAGGCCGCCGCCGCCGTGCGCCGCGACCAGCAGGTGCTGAGCGGCAGCTCGACCGGCGCCGGGCCGGCCGGCGTCGGCAGCAGCGTGGCACCGGTCCCGCTCCAGCCCTCCGGCAGCAGCTATTCCGGCACGACCTATTCCGGCACCGCCTACGATGGGCGTACCGGCGTGCCGCTGACCCCCGGCTACCAGCCGCTGCCCCCGCCGCCGCCGACCGTCAGCACGACGATCGTCAACCCGGCCGGCACCGCCACCTCGACCACCGCCGGCAGCACCACCATGGCGCCCTACGGCGCCCTGGAGCAGGGCACGCCGCTGCCCACGTTCCCCGGCCCGACCAGCTGGGACACCCGCGTCCTCGAACCGCCGCCCGCCGCCGTTGCGCCGGTGCCGCCGGTGAGCAGCGGCAGCAGCAGCTCCACCACCATCATCCAGCAGCGGGGGACGACATGGTGACCGCCCGCCTTCTGGCCCTCGGGGCCGTGGCGGCGCTCGCCGCCTGCGCGTCCAACCCCGAACCCGCGGCGCTGACCGAGGCCCGCTCCGCCTACACCGCCGCCGCTGCCGACCCGGCGGTGGCGGCCGGCGCGCCCATGGAACTGGCACGCGCCCGCGAGGCGCTGACGCTGGCCGAGGCCGCGTACGCCGACGGCGAAACGGCCGAGACAAGCCAGCGCGCCTACGTCGCCAGCCGGCAGGTGCAGATCGCCCGCGAGACGGCGATGGCCACCCAAGCGCGCAGCACGGTGGCCACCGCCGACCTGACGCGCGGCACCGCCGTCCTCCAGGCCCGCAACGCCGAGTTGGAACGCCAGTTGGCCGAGCTGCAGGCGGAGCGGACTGAGCGCGGCATCGTCATGACGCTGGGCGACGTGCTGTTCGCCGTGAACCGGGCCGAGCTGACGCCGGGCGCCGAGGCGCGCCTGGACCGTCTGGCCGAGTTCCTGCGCCGCAACCCCGACCGCACCGTGCGCATCGAGGGCTACGCCGACGCCACCGGCGCCGCCGGCCACAACCTCGACCTGTCGGAGCGCCGCGCGGCGGCGGTGCGCGACGCGCTGACGGCGCGCGGCGTCAGCCCCGGCCGCGTCGTGGCGCAGGGCTTTGGCGAGGCCCGCCCGGTGGCCAGCAACGCCACCGAATCCGGCCGTCAGGCCAACCGCCGCGTCGAGGTCGTCATTTCCGACCTGCCGGGCAACGTGGCCGAGACGCGAACCAGGTAAGGAAGTACGCTTTGCCCCCACCCGGCCGCTTCGCGGCGGGTGGGGGCAAACCGAACTCACGCCGCCGCTTGCGTCCCGTGATAGTTCGCCCACATGGCCTGGAAGTGCTTCTGGCGGGCCAGCAGCTCGCCCAGCGTACCGGCGTCCACCACGCGGCCGTCGGCCATCAGCACCACGTGCGTGAAGCGCGTCAGCAGGTGCAGCCGGTGCACGGCCGAGACGATGCAGGCGTCGCGGAACTCGTCCAGCAGTCCCTCGTAGATGGTCAGTTCGGTGGTCGGGTCGATGCTGCTGGTCGGCTCGTCCAGCATGATCAGGCTGCACGCCTTTGAGGCCAGGATGCCGCGCGCCAGCGCCAGGCGCTGCTTCTGCCCGCCCGACAGATTGAAGCCGCGCTCGCTGATCGGCGTGTCCAGCCCCTGCGGCAGCCGCTCCAGAACGGGGCCGAGCTGCGCGAGGCGGCAGGCGCGCGCCACCTCGGCCGGCGGGTAGTCGATGCCCATGGTGACGTTCTGGCGCACCGTGCTCTCGAAGATCTCCGGGTCCTGCGGCACCAGCGTGGCGACGGCGCCCAGGTCGCGCAGGTCGGGCCGCGCCGCGCCGTCCACCGTGAAGACGGCATGCTCGGCCTCGTACAGGCCGGCCAGCACGCGCAGCAGCGTGCTCTTGCCCGAACCGCTCTCGCCCACCAGCGCCACGCGGGCTCCGCGCCCCAGCGTCAGGCCGACGCCGGACAGCGCCGGGCGCCCGGCGTAGTGGAAGTCCAGGCCGTCGACGCGGATCTCCCGCCAGCCGGCCGGGATCGGATCGGCGCCGCCGCCGGCGCGCGGCATGGCGTCAAGGATCGGGTCGGCGCCGGCGAGGTCGGCCTGATGGCGCATCAGGTCCTGCCAGTGCGTCGCCATGGTGCCGACGACAGCGCCCAACTGCTGGGCGTACTGGTGCACCATGACGGCGGTGCCCAGCGGCACGATCCCGCCGTCCCGCCACGTCAGCCACGCGTACAGCACCACCAGCCCGGTGCGCAGCCCGTTGTTGGCGAGGTCGATGGCGCACCACTTCGCCTCGTGCACCACGATGTGCCGGCGCACGGGCAGGAACACCTCGGCCAGCCGGTCGCCGATCACCCGGCGGGTGGCGGCCTGCAGGCGCAGCGTCAGCACCGTGCCGATGTTGCCCAGGCAGTCCACCAGTTCGGCCATGTAGCGGCCCTCGCGGCGGTTCTCCTCGTGCAGCAGGCGGACCATGGCGCGGTCGAATCGCACCAGCACCAGCAGGATCAGCGCGTAGCCGGCCAGCGCCGCCATGCCGGTGGCGGTGGAGATGACCAGCAGCGCCGCGATCGGCCCGATCAGGTTGACGATGTTCTGCAGGTAGACGAACTGGTGCTGCGAGAAGCCGAACAGCGCCTGCGTGGCCTTTCCCATGCGCTGGATGGTGTCGCCGGAGTGGTGGCGCTCGTGCCAGCCCAGCGGCAGCTCGGTCAACTTGGCGTACAGCCGATCGGCGAAGCGGCCGCGGATGCGCAACGCGGTGAAGCGCTCCATCACCCGCGCCGGCCCGTGCAGCGCCCAGCCCAGCACCGTGGCGCCCAGCGTCAGCCCCATGCACCACAGCGCCGTCTCCAGGTCCTGCACGCCGGTGTCCTGCAGGGCGTTGACCGCCTCCCCGAAGAAATAGGGGATGGACAGCCGCACGGCCTGGGCCACGAACAGCATGGCCAGGAACGTGGCCACGAGGCCGCGTGCACCGTCCGTGTGCTGCCAGAACGTGGCGTAGAGGCGCCGAATGCCGCCGGTGCCGGTCGTCATCATGCCCACCGCTGGGTCGTTGGAAAGGAGCGGGCGAGAGTGGGCGGCGGCCGGTTAACCGGCATTTACCGGAAAGGCGGGGGAGCGGTGACCAATGTGGGGCGAAGGCGCGCCCGCGCCGGCAACCATTCGCCCCGCTTCCTGTTGATCGAAGGTGGAGCGCTGCAATACGGCGCCGGGAAGCGCCGTTCGCGCCGTTTCCCAGGCGGCAGGCTCCGGCCGTGACGGGGGTCACGGGCCAATCACCGTCAACATTGGAGTGAGAGAATGCGTAACCTGTTGATCGGGGCCGTGTCGGCCGCCGCGCTCTTCGCCGGTTCGGCTCTCGCGGCCGACTACCAGTCGGGTGGTGCCATCCAGTCTCCAGGCGCCAGCGGGGGCGCCGTCATCGTGGCGCCGGGGACCAGTGGCTCGACGAACTGGTCGGGCACCACCACCGTGCCCTCGGGCACCGCCGGCATGTCGGACGACAGCACCCTGAGCACCACGGAGCAGCGCCGCACGCGCGCCATCCGTCCGAACGCGGGCGCCAACCCGAATTCGGCGCTGGAGGCCCAGCGCAGCACCGGCACGCATTGCCCGCCGGGCACCCCGAACTGCCGTCCGGGCACCCTGGGCGGCCAGTAACGCGATTTCTCCCCCTCCCTCGCTTCCGGCGGGGGAGGGGCCGGTTACGCCGCCGCCGTGGTGGGGAAGCGCAGGACGAAGGTCGTGCCGCGGCCGACTTCGCTCTCCACGCGGATGCTGCCGCCCAGACGGTTGCTCACGATGTTGTAGACGATGTGCAGGCCAAGGCCGCTGCCGCCCGCGCCGCGCTTGGTGGTGAAGAACGGATCGAAGATGCGGGATCGGTCCTTCTCCGGGATGCCGCAGCCGTCGTCGGTGAAGCGCAGTTCCACCTCGCCCGGCGTCGGGCGGGTGGCGGTCAGCGTCAGGTGGCCGGCCTGCCCCTCGGCGAAGGCGTGCGTCAGCGCGTTCATCACCAGATTGGTCAGCACCTGGAACAGCGCGCCCGGATAGCCGTCGATGGCGATGTCGTCGGGGCAGTCGATCGTCACCACGTGCGGCGTCTTCTTCAGGCGCGGGTGCAGGCTGGTCAGCACGTCTTCCAGGTAGGCGCGCAGGCCGAAGGCGCGGCGCTCCTCGCTGGTCTGGTCGACGGCGGTCTGCTTGAAGCTCTGGATCAGCTCGGCGGCGCGGTGCAGGTTGGTCTCGATCAGGCCGCACACCTCGGTCGCGGTGCCCAGGTATTCCACCAATTCGCCGCGCTTCAGCCCGCCCTCGTCGAACTGGCGGCGCAGCCGCCGCGTGGTGTCGGCCAAGTGGGTGACGCCGGTCAGCGCCACGCCGACGGGCGTGTTCACCTCGTGCGCCACGCCGGCCACCAGCTGGCCCAGAGAGGCCATCTTTTCCGACTGCACCAGCGTTTCCTGCGCGTGGCGCAGGTCGGCCAGCGCCTGCTCGGCGCGCTGCTTGGCGGCCTCGGTCTCCTGCTCCTGGCGCTTGCGCTGGGTGATGTCGTTGATGGCGAGCAGGATCGCCGGCTCGTCGCCGTCGCGGATCTCCACCGCCGACAAGAGCGCCCAGAACGTCCGGTTCTGTGCGGTGCACAGGCGGATCTCCATGTCGCGCACCGCGCCACCGTCTTCCAGCGCCCGGATCAGCCGGTGTGAGTCGGCCGCATCGTGGAAGAAGCGCTCGTCGCGGGTCAGCGTCAGCTGCGCGCCGGCGGTGCCGAACAGTGTCTCCGCGTGGCGGTTGAAGAACAGCACGGATCCGTCGGACACCCGCGCGATGATGATCGGGAAGGGCGAGGCGGAGAGGATGGAGCGCAGCCGCTCCTCGCTGGCCTTCAGCGCGTCGGCGTATTCGTGCGTTTCGATCAGCGCCTCGCCGAATCGCTCCACCGACGTGCTGATGGCGTCCAGCTCGGCGAACAGGGCGGGCGGCAGGCGCACCGGGCGGCGGTCGCGCTGCACCTGGAACAGCGCCGCGCTGGCCCGCAGGATCGGCTTCACCACATGGCCGCGCAGCAGCAGGAACAGGGCGAGCTGCACCGCCGCCGCCCCTCCCAGCCCGACGACGACGACCAGGATGCCGTGCTCGCTGTCGCGCACCAGCGTCTCGGCCAGCAGATGCGTGCCGGAGACGGCGTCGGCGGTCAGGCTCTCCGTCATCTCCTTCAGGAGGGCGTGCGCGCGCTCCGTCTCGCGCGCCATCTCGACCTCGTTGCCGAGCATCTCGCGGCGCACCGTGAACAGCACCGCCAGCCCGTCCAGATCCTCGAAGAAGCGCGTCAGCCCCGCCCCTTCGGACGAGGCCAGCGCGATGCGAACCGTGGCGGCCAGCGTGCGGAAGCGCTGTTCAAGCTCTTGCAGCTGTACGGCGTCGGTGGCGATGGCGGCGTCGCTCAGCACGTCCAGCACGTTGAAAAACGGCTCCTGCGCGGCCAGCGCGGTGCCGGAGCCGAGGATGCGCAGGAACACCTCGTTGCCCTGCCCGCGCACGCGGTTGACGCTGGCGCCCAGCGCGTCGATCACGTCGGCGCGGTGCGCCGTGCGCCGCACGGCGTGCACGGCGAGGTCGAGGCGGGTCAGCAGCCCCGGATCGACGTCGGTGGCGAAGCGGCTGGCTAGCGCCTCCGCCTCTTCCAGGGCGCGGCCACGCACCTCGGCCGAGCGGGTGTTCAGCACCGCCTCGGCCAGCTGGCCCATGCGGGCGGCGAAGACGGCATATTCCTGCTGCTTGCCGATGCGCGGCACGATGGCGGTGCGCGCCTCGTTGGCGACGGTGAGGATGCGGCTGAAGGCGCCGCCGATGCCCCAGCTCAGGCCGACGACCAGCAGCGCCATGGCCAGCGCCGCCAGCACCGCCACCGTCTGCAGGCGCGGCTTACCGCGGCGCCACCCCGACGTGGTGGTGCGGGAGGCGGCGCGGTCCGTGCCGAGGCCGTCGCTGCGCAGGTTGACGGTCAACCGCCTCCTCCCGTTGAGACCGGGCGCGCAGGCACAACCCGCCGCCGTGCACAGGATAGACGGTCCCTCCTACTTTGGGAATGGAATGGCGTACGAACGGTGGTGAAAAGTTGGAGGGCGGAGGCGGCGCGCGGCCCGACCTGCGACCGCTCACGCCGCCATCTGTTCGGCGACCGGCCGGCCTCGGGCGGCCTGGACCAGGGTGCGGAACAGGTTCTGCTGGCGGTCGTCGGCCACCAGATATTCGGGGTGCCACTGCACGCCGATCAAGAAGGGATGCCCGGCCGCCTCGGTGCCCTGGACGATGCCGGCACGGTCGCGCGCCACCACGCTCAGCCCATCGCCCAGCCGATCGACCGACTGATGGTGCAGCGCGTTCACCCGGCACTCGCCCATCGACAGGATGCGGTAGAGGACGGAGTCCGGCTCGATCCACACGCGCTTGCGCGGCAGCACGGTGCGCAGGTGTTGCGCCTGCTCGTACACCTCGTGGATGTCCATGTGCAGCGAGCCGCCGCGGTGCACGTTGATGATCTGCGAGCCGCGGCAGATGCCAAGCACCGGCATGCGCCGCCGCTCCGCGTGGTCCAGCGCCAGCATCTCCAGCCGGTCGCGCTCGGGGTCGATGCGGATGTGCGGACGCGCGGTTTCGCCGTAGAGCGAGGCGTCGATGTCGTCGCCGCCGCCGACCACCAGCCCGTCCAGCTGGTCGATGGGGTATGGATCGTCGGCGGTGATGCGCACGGCCCCCGCCCCGGCACGCCATAGGGCCATGCGGTTGAACCACCAGGCGATGCGGCTGCCGTGGCGCGACGCGGTGACGCCGATGAGCGGTCGCGCGGCCATATCCTTACCCCGCCAGCCGTCCGGCGATATGTTGGCCGGCGAGGTGCTGGCCGGCCTCGGCCGCCCAGCCGTCCAGGTCCTTGCGCTGCGCGAAGTCGCGGTAAGCCGCCCCCAGGGAGTCGAGCCGGCCGCGGTCGGCCGCCAGCTCCTCCACCGTCACCCAGCGGTTCCAGTCCTGCGCCAGCGACCAGCCGGGATCGCCGATGCGGGCGTTGGGCAGGCGGTAGTGGAAGGTCGGCCGCGGCCGGACGTGCGGGTCCTTCACCGCGGCGAACAGCGTGTCGGGGGCGAGGTGGGCGAACAGCGGGAACAGGTCCAGCTCGCGGTTGCGCGTGGGATTGGCCGCAAGGTAGTCGGCGATCAGCGCCGCCCGGTCCGGCCGGTAGGCGGGGTCGACCACCTTGGCCGCGTAATCGATGGGAAAGGCGGCGATGAAGCCGGTCAGCCGGCGCGTCGGGTCCACCTGGATCTCGCTGCGCAGCCAGGGCGACAGGATCAGGAACGCCTTCAGGTGGTCGACGAGGTAGTCGGCATCGTCGGCCGCCACCTCCGGATTGAAGTGCAGGCCGAAGGCGAACAGGGGGCTGGCCTCCGTACCGGCCGCGCCGCGCTCGCGCAGGCCGCGGATCAGCGCCTCCAACTCGGGCAGCCGGTCAAACGGCACCGGCGGGGCGGCGATCTCGAAGGGCATGACGAGGCTGCCGATGCGGCCCCACAGCGGGCGCAACTTCTCCAGCATGGTATCCAGCGCGCCGGGCTCGGTTTCGGCGTCCGCATCGGCCTTCTTCTCCGGGTGGGCGGAGCGCATGTCCAGTTCCACCGTGAAGTCGCCCAGGCGCGTGCCGGTGACGCGGCAGCGGTGCGGGTCCTCCACCTCGATGGTGCCGCCGTACAATTCACGCACGAGGCGCGCGGCGCTGGGCGCGTCGAGGTCAGCGAATTCCAGTTCCACCCCGACCCGGCGCGGCGAGCCGTCGGGCGTGGTGAGGCGCGGGGGCATGTGAAGGGTGCTGTCCATGGCGCCGGTTCAACACCGCCCGCTCTTCCGGGTTCCATGCGCGTCTCTCGCCCGTTGCCCGCCGCCGGGGGGCCTGCTAATCAGCGGGGGTCCAACAGCGCAGGCCCGCCATGACCGACTTCCAGCGCACCCCCTTCGAGCGTCCCGAGGTTGACCCCGCGACCGCCGCCGCCGAGCTGCGGACCGTCCGCGACTTCATCCGCCATGCCGTCAGCCGCTTCATGGCCGGTGGCCTGTCCTTCGGTCACGGCACCGGCAACGCCCATGACGAGGCGGTGTTCATGGTGCTGGAGACGCTGAACCTGCCCATCGACCAGCTCGAACCCTACATCGACGCCCGACTGACCATGCCGGAGCGCCGGGCGCTGGCCGAGGTGATCGCCGCCCGGGTGTCGACGCGCAAGCCGGCCTCCTACCTGCTGAACAAGGCCTACATCCAGGGCTTCCCGTTCTACGTGGACGAGCGGGTGATCGTGCCCCGCTCCTACATCGGGGAGCTGCTGTTCTCCGACATCGTCGGTGGCGACGACTTCACGGTGGTCGAGGACCCGACGGACGTGGAGCGCGTGCTCGACCTGTGCACCGGCTCCGGCTGCCTCGCCATCCTGGCCGCGCACGTCTTCCCCGAGGCGCAGGTGGACGCGGTGGACCTGTCGCCCGACGCGCTGGAGGTGGCCCGCATCAACGTGGCCGAGCACGGCGTGGAAGACCGCGTCACCCTCCACAAGGGCGACCTGTTCGCGCCGCTGAAGGGCAGGAAGTACGACGTGATCCTGACCAACCCGCCCTACGTCGACGCCGAGGCGATGGCCGCCCTGCCGCCGGAGTTCCGCGCCGAGCCGGAGATGGCGCTCGCCGCCGGCGAGGACGGGCTGGACATCGTGCGCCGCATCCTGAAGGACGCGCCCAAGTACCTGACGCCCACCGGCGGCGTGATGTGCGAGATCGGCACCGGCCGCGCCGTGCTGGAGGCCGAGTATCCGGACATCGACTTCCTCTGGCTGGAGACGGCCGAGAGCTTCGGCGAGGTCTTCTGGGTGACCCGCGACCAGCTCACATAATGCAGCCGTAGGTTGGCGCCGCAGAACGCTCACGTGTCCCAGCGCGGCGACCAGCCGGGGTCGCAGGTGCGGGTGCCGCCCTGCAGGGCGTCCATCGCCTTCAGGTCGTCCGCGTCCAGCGTCAGGTCGGCGGCCTCCAGGTTGGCGCGCAGGTGCGACTCGCTCAACGCCTTGGGGATCGCTGCCACGTTGTCCTGGGCCAGCAGCCACGCGATGGCCACCTGCGCCGCCGTGCGGCCGTGCTTGGCGGCGATGCGGGCCACCGTGGGCTCGCGCGGGATGGCGCCGTGCGCCAGCGGGCTATAGGCGGTCAGCACCATCCCGTGCCGGCGCAACTCCCCCAGCAGCGGGCGCTGGGACAACAGCGGGTGGTATTCGACCTGGTCGCAGAACAGCTCCGCCCCCACCTCCTCCACCGCCTGCCGGACCAGGGCCACGGGGAAGTTGCTGACGCCGATCTGCCGCACCGTGCCGGCCGCCTTCAGCTCCGCCATGGCGCCCAGGGTCTCGGCCAGCGGAATGCGCGGGTTGGGCCAGTGGATCAGCAGCAGGTCGATCCAGCCGGTGCCCAGCGCCCGCAGGCTGTCGGCCGTGGAGCGCAGCACGTCGGCGCGGCCCAGGCGGTCCATCCACACCTTGGTGGTGACGAACACGTCGTCACGCGGCACGCCGGACGCGGCGAGCGCCCGGCCCACCTCCGCCTCGTTGCCGTACATCTGCGCGGTGTCCAGGTGGCGGTAGCCGAGGTCGAGGGCCGCGCGCACCGTCCGCTCGCACGCACTTCCGGTCAGTTGCCATGTGCCCAGTCCCAGGGCCGGCATCGCCGACCCGCCACGCGTAAAAGTCTTCATGGCGCTTACCTCTTTCGACGGGGAATCCTGCAATGCTACGAAAATCCGGATAAGATCCTGTTCAAAACCTCTCCTTGACGATACCGCGAACGGGCGAGGCGTGCATTGGACTAGTTCGAAGGAGTTCGGAAAGTTCTTCGCCCATTAACTGTGAATTAACCATGCGTGCGGCATGTTGACGCGCGCTGCGACGCCTGCGGGCATTCCGCCCTTGGGATCCGCCGCGGCAACGGTGTCCGACATGACCCTGGTGGCCCGTCTCTTCCTCCTGGTGATCATCGCCGTTCTCCCGGCGATCGGCATCCAGGTGCACAACGTGGCACAGCTGCACGCCGAGCGGATGCGCGGCGCCAACATCCAGGCACAGTCGCTCCTCCAGCTCGTCGAGCGGGAGCAGGCGCGCCTTGTGGCCGGGGTGCGGCAGGTCGCCGTCACGGTATCGGAAGGCTCGTTCCTGCGCACCGGCGAGAACGCGCGCTGCCAGGTCTACCTCGACCGCCTCGCCCGCCGCTCACCCGATCATCAGTACATCACCGTCACCAACCGCGCCGGCATCGTGCTGTGCAGCGGCACGGCGGAAGCCGTCGGCCGCTCGATCGCCGGCCGGCCGTTCTTCCACCGTGCGCTGGAGGACGGGCGCTTCACCGTGGGCGAGTGGATGCGCTGGCCGCCCGAAGGGGTGGGCGGGGGCGAAGGCGACCCCATGCTGCCCTTCGCCGTGCCGTGGATGGACGCCGAGGGAAAGCCGGGCGGCGTGGTCGTGACCATGCTCAGCCTGCCGTGGTTCGCCGCCAATCTGGCGGCCAGCCCGTTGCCGGAGAACGCCAGCCTGACCATCGCCGACCGCGACGGCGTGATCCTGGCCAACCTGTCCGGCGGCGGCCTGGGGCAGGGTGCCCGGCTGCCGCCGCACTTCCTCGAACTTCTCAGCCGGGCCCAGGGCGGGCTGGCCGAGGTCACGGGTCTCGACGGCGTCGAGCGGGTGCTGGCCTTCTCGCCGGTGGGCGACGGGGTGCATGACCTGTTCATCGCCGTTGGTATCGACCGCGAGGCGGCGACCCGACACCTCGCCGACGCCATCCGGCAGGGCATCGTCATGACGCTGCTGGGGCTGCTGCTGGCCGGTCTGGCGGCGTGGATCGGCGGCACGCTGTTCATCCGCCAGCCGGTCGCCGCGCTGATGGCGGCGGCCGACCGCTGGCGCGCCGGCGACTGGGGCGCGCGGGCGCGCCTGGGCGACGGCTGGTCGGAGATCGGCCAGCTCGGCCAAGCGTTCGACGGCATGGCCAAGGCACTGGAGGAGCGCGAGCGGGCGCTGAGCGCCAACGAGCGGCACCTGCGCACCGTGCTCGATTCGCTGCCCGTGGCCGTGGCGGTGCTGAACCCCGACGGCACGCTGCTGCAGGCCAACCACGCCGCCCTGACCGCCGCCGGGCTGACGGTGGCCGACGTGGCGGGCCGCCGCTTCGAGGACACCGGCTGGTGGTCCTACGACCCGGCGGTGCGGGCGCGCCTGCGCACGGCCATCGACCGGGCGGCGGATGGTGTCGCCTCGCGCCTCGACATCATGGCGCGCGTCGCCGAAGGGCGCCTCGCCGTCGTCGACGTCACGCTGGCACCCATGCTCGGCCCCGACGGCGCCGTCACCCACCTGCTCGCCGCCGGCATCGACGTGACCGAGCGCCGCCGCACGGAGGAGGCGTTGCGCGTCGCCGAGGAGCGTTTCCGCACGGCGCTCAAGAACTCCGGCGTGGTGGTGTTCAATCAGGACCGCGACCTGCGCTTCACCTGGATGAACAACTCCGGGCTTTTCCCGCGCGCCGAGGACGTGCTGGGGCGCACCGACCGGGAGGTGTTCGAGCGTCCGCGTGACGCCGAGATGCTGACGGCGCTCAAGCGCCGTGTTCTGGAGAGCGGCGAGGGAGCCCGCGAGGAGATCCGCCTGCGCGCCAACGGCCGCGACTACTTCTTCGATATCACGGTGGAGCCGCTGCGCGACGCCGCCGGCTCGGTCGCCGGCATCACCTGCGCCGCCGTCGACGTGACCGAGCGCCGCCGCGGCGAGGACGCCGTGCGCCGCGCGCGCGAGGAGGCGGAGCGCGCCAACGCCGCCAAGTCGAAGTTCCTGGCGGTGGCCAGCCACGACCTGCGCCAGCCGGTGCAGTCGCTGTTCCTGTTCACCGCGGCGCTGGCCGACCGGCTGGACGGGCATCCGGCCACGCCGCTGCTCGACAACCTGCGCCAGTCGCTGGACGCGCTGAAGGACCTGCTGGACGGGCTGCTCGACATGTCGCGGCTGGAGTCCGGCAAGATCGTCGCCAAGCCGGTGCGCCTGAAGCTGGACGACCTGCTGGGCCGGCTGGCCGCCGAATACGGCCCGCGGGCACGGCAGAAGGGGCTGGAACTGACCGCCGTGCGCACCGGGGTGTGGGTGGAGAGCGACCCCGCGCTCCTGGAGCGCATCCTGCGCAACCTGCTGGAGAACGCGCTGCGCTACACCCGCCGGGGCCGCATCCTGCTGGGCGCGCGCCGGACGGAAGGACGCATGCGGGTGGAGGTGTGGGACACCGGCGTCGGCATCCCGTCCGACCAGCTCGACGCCATCTTCGAGGAGTTCACCCAACTCAACGACAGCCATGGCAGCCGCGGCCTCGGCCTCGGGCTTGCCATCGTCAAGCGGCTGGCGCGGCTGCTGGGGCACCCGGTCACGGTGCGCTCGACGCCCGGCGAGGGCTCGGCCTTCATGGTCGAGATGCCGCGTGTGGCCGCGCCCGAGTTGCCCATCCAGGTGCGCCACCCGGCCAACGACGCCGGCTCCAAGGGCCTCGTCATGGTGATCGACGACGAGGCGATCATCCTGCTCGGCCTGAAGGCGATGCTGGAGGGTTGGGGGTACGAGGTGCTGGCGGCCCGCTCGGGCGACCAGGCGCTATCGCTTCTGGAAAAGGACGGCCGGCGTCCGCGCCTCGTGCTGGCCGACTACCAGCTGCAGAACGGCAAGACCGGGCCGGAGGCGATCGCCGCCATCCAGGGCCGGCTGGGGGAAGGACTGCCGGGCATCATCCTGACTGGCGACACGACACCCGAGCGCCTCGCCGAAGCCGCGCGCAACGGCTTCCGCGTCCTGCACAAGCCGGTGTTCCCGAACGAACTGCGTCAGGCGATGGCGGCGGCGGGGGGCTGAGGCTGCGGCGTCGGCCTTACTTCCGGCGCAGCCAGCGCTTCCAGATGGAGGCGTCGGCGGCTTCGGCGTCCTTCTGGGCCAGCCACTGGTCGGCCAGCTCGCGGACCTGCCAGTTGCCGAGGAAGCGGTCGCAGTCCACCGCCGCGTACAGCCGCACCCGGTCCTTGCCCAAGCGCTCGAAGTACTCGATCGTCCGTTGGCGGTCGTCGTCGCTGAGGACGTGCACCGGGCGGTGGTGAACCGTCACGCGTCGCTGCTCCGGCACCAGATATAGTTGTCTCGAATCCCATATAGTGCGGTTCGTCGGTTCGTTGCAATATCACTTTTGCGCTGGACGGTTGGTAGGCCCAGCCAAACCGCCGGCTTCGAACCGCCAAGCTCCCTTCCAAGCCGGCCGTAAAACGATCAAGATAGGCGCCGTACAGGGACCGGGCTGCGTCGCCACGCCGCACCCCGGCGCACAGCCTCGTAAGCGCAACCTCGAGAAACAAGAGGGCTCACGTCATGAAGCGCATGCAGTGGATGGTTGGGACTCTGGTGGCCTCGCTGATCGGGTTTTCCGCGGCGGCCGGCGCGCAGGACCTGCCGAAGATCACCATCGCCATGAGCGGCTGGACCGGCTTCGCGCCGATCACGCTGGCGAAGGAGACCGGCATCTTCAAGAAGAACGGCGTCGAGGTCGAAATCAAGAAGATGCCCACCTCCAACCGCCATCAGGCGATGGCGGCGGGCGAGGTGCAGGCCATCGCCACCACGGTGGACACGCACATCCTCTACGCCTCCTCCGGCGTCGACGTGACGCAGGTCCTGGTGCTCGACAGCTCGCACGGCGGCGACGGCATCGCCGTGCGCCCGCCCATCGCCACGGTCGCCGACCTGAAGGGCAAGCAGGTGGCGGTGCAGTACGGCGGCGTGCCGCAGTTCTGGCTGGCCTACGTGCTGAAGAAGAACGGCCTGTCGATCGCCGACGTGCAGACCAGCAACCTGCAGCCCTCCGACGCCGCCAACGCCTTCGTCGCCGGCCAGTTCGACGCCGCCGTGACGTACGAGCCCTACCTGTCCAAGGTGCGCGAGGCAAAGGCCAACATCGTCGTCACCTCCGACCAGACGCCGGGCGTCATCATCGACACGCTGGCCTTCCAGCCGGACTTCATCAAGAAGAACCCGAAGGTGGTCGACGCCGTGGTGAAGAGCTGGTTCGAGGCGCTGGAGGCCATCAAGGCGGACGAGAAGAAGGCGTTCGAGCTGATGGGCAAGGACGTCAACCAGACGCCGGAGCAGTTCGCCGCCTCGGCGAGGTTCGTGCGCTGGTACGACAAGCCGATGAACCAGGACTACCTGTCCAAGACCATGCCCGCCTTCGCCAAGGAGGTGCAGGACGTGATGCTGGACGCCAAGCTGATCCGCCGCGCCCCGCCCAGCCTGGAGGCGATGGCGACCACGGACTTCGTGAAGTAACAGGCGTTGCCCCCTCCCTAACCCTCCCCCTCTTCGAGGTGGAGGGAACTCCGCCGCTCTGCCCCCTCCACCGCGGAGCTCTCGCCGGATCTTTGATCCGGCTGACGCGGCAGGCGGATCCTGCGGATCCGCCGGAAGCGGGGGAGGGATGGGGAGGGGGCAACGGCACTTCCCACCGCAGGAACCTTCCCACATGAACGGCCTGTTCACGCCGCTGAAGCCGGTGAGCCCCGGACTGCGCATCGTCCTGGGCGTGTCGTGCTTCGTGCTGTTCTTCCTCGGCTGGGGGATCGCCACCTACGGCGGCTTCGTCCGGCCGCTGTTCCTGGCCTCGCCCGGTGACAGCCTGATCGCCGGCTGGGCGCTGTTCACCGAATTCGGCTTCGCCGAGGACGTGGTGGTCACCGTCTGGCGCGTGTTCGCCGGCTTCGCGCTGGCTGCCCTGATCGCCGTGCCGCTAGGCATCCTGATGGGCGCCTTCAAGCCGGTGGAGGCGTTCTTCGAGGGTTTCGTGTCCTTCGCCCGCTACCTGCCGGCGTCGGCCTTCATCCCGCTGCTCATCCTGTGGGCGGGGGTGGGGGAGGCGCAGAAGATCCTGGTCATCTTCATCGGCTCCGTCTTCCAGCTGGTCATCATGGTGGCGGTCATCGTCGGGGCCGTGCGCGTCGACCTGCTCGAGGCCGCCTACACCCTGGGCGCCACAAGCCGGGGCGTGGTGCTGCGCGTGCTGCTGCCGGCCGCCAGCCCGCAGATCTTCGAGGCGCTTCGCCTCGTGCTCGGCTGGGCGTGGACCTACGTGATCGTGGCGGAACTGGTGGGGGCGTCGCGCGGCATCGGCCACATGATCATCGACGCCCAGCGCTTCTTGGACACCGGGCAGATGATCTTCGGCATCGTCGTCATCGGCGTGATCGGGCTGATCACCGACCTCGCCTTCCGGGCGCTGCACGCCCGCCTCTTCCCCTGGGCGCGAGGCCGCGCATGACCATCCTGTCCATCCGTGGCGTCGAGAAGACCTTTCCCGGCCGCCGTGGGGCGGCGCCGACGCAGGCGCTGACCCCCACCGATCTGGAGGTGGCGGACAACGATTTCATCACCATCCTCGGCCCCTCCGGCTGCGGGAAGTCGACGCTGCTGCGCATCGTCGCCGGGCTGGAGACGCCGTCGGGCGGCGCGGTGCGGCTGCTGGGCCAGCCGGTCACCCGGCCCGGCCCGGACCGCGGCATGGTGTTCCAGTCCTACACGCTGTTCCCGTGGCTGAGCGTGCGCGACAACGTCTGCTTCGGCCTGCGCGAACGCGGCGTGCCGCGCGCGCGGCAACTGGAGGTCGCCGATCGCTTCCTGGCCCAGGTCGGGCTGAAGGGGTTCGAGAACCACTTTCCGGCGCAGCTGTCGGGGGGCATGCAGCAGCGCACGGCGCTGGCCCGCGCGCTGGCCAACGACCCCAAGATCCTGCTGCTGGACGAGCCGTTCGGCGCGCTGGATCACCAGACGCGCGAGCTGATGCAGGAACTGCTGCTGGGCATCTGGGAACAGCACCGCAAGACCGTGCTGTTCGTCACCCACGACATCGACGAGGCGATCTTCATGGCCAGCCGGGTGGTGGTGATGT
>NZ_DASPMG010000134.1:0-33377 GCF_035627195.1 Azospirillum sp. | reverse complement strand
CCGCGCAGCACCTTGTCGCCCTCGTCGTGGCCGTAGCGGTCGTTGACCTTCTTGAAGTCGTCCAGGTCGAAGAAGATCAGCGACAGCGGCTGGTCGGAGCGCTGGGCGTGCGCGAACTGCAGGCGCAGCAGCTCCTCGCCGATGCGGCGGCCGAAGGCGCCGGTGAGGCCGTCGTGCGAGGCCTGGTCGACCAGCGCCATCATGAAGTGCAGCTGGCTCATGGCCGCCAGCGTCGCCACCACCATGATCAGCACCAGAAGCCACAGCGCGCCGATGTAGGACGGGAACGGGAACACCAGCGAGCCGTAGACGCCCGCCGTCAGGTGCGCCACCAGCATGGGCAGGGCGAAGCCGATGCCCTCCAGCGCCGTCAGCGGGAAGACGCTGAGCCCCGCCACCATGACGAAGGGCAGGAAGGCGTAGCCCGCCCCCACCGCGGCGGCGACGCCGACGATCTCCTGCTGGTTCAGCATGGGGTGGGACAGCAGGAAGAACACGGTGGGCACCGCCAGCAGCAGCGCCAGCCCGCGCCACGCCGAATGGATGTCGTCGGTGATGCGGTAGCGCAGCGCCAGCGCGCCGAAGGCGGCGCTGGCGACGATGCGCAGCGCGGCCAGCCAGCCCGACAGGGGCCATGCGAAGATGAAGGCGTCGATGACGATCCACAGCGGCGTCAGCACGGCGAAGGCCGCCGCCACCATGCGCACGCGCGAATGGATCAGCACCGCGCGCCGCCGCTGGATGATGGGGGTGTGATCGAGGGGGACGATCAGGTCCCGCATCTGGCCCAGGGAGAGATCACCGCTCACGGCTTGGAACGCCCTCTCCACGAACCGTCTCAGGATGTCAAGGGCCCGTAGATACACGCGTTTCTCCCCACCGGCAACGGCCATTCCTGTGACCCCGGCCCACCGCCGGAGGTTCCCGTGCGGCGCGAATTTCGTCAAGGAAACTCGGTGCGGCGCAGGGACGCGTGCCCGCTATGAAAAAGGGCGAGAAGGCCGTCGCCCTCTCGCCCATTTACGGCGGAATTGCGGGTCGGGCTGACCGCCCCTACTCCTTCAGGTCCTCCCACAGCTCCTTGACCTTGGCGAAGAAGCCTTCGCTCTGGGGGTTGGAGCCTTCCTTGCCGGCCTTTTCGAACTCGCGCAGCAGTTCCTGCTGCTTCTTGGTCAGGTTGACCGGCGTCTCGATCACCGCCTGGATGTACATGTCGCCGCGGTGCGGGCTGCGCAGCACCGACATGCCCTTGCCCTTCAGGCGGAACTGGTGGCCGGACTGGGTGCCGGGGGGGACCGTGATCTTGGCGCGCGTGCCGTCGATGGCCGGCACGTCGACCGAGCCGCCCAGCGCCGCCGTCACCATCGGGATCGGCACCCGGCAGTGGATGTTGGCGCCGTCGCGCTGGAACAGCGGGTGCGGGGCCAGCGCCAGGAAGATGTACAGGTCGCCCGGCGGCGCGCCGCGCAACCCCGCCTCGCCCTCGCCGGCCAGACGGATGCGGGTGCCGTCCTCGACGCCGGCGGGGATGTTGACCTGCAGGGTCTTCTCCTTGCGCAGGCGGCCGGCACCGCCGCAGCTCTTGCAGGCGTCCTTGATGATGCGGCCCTGGCCGTGGCAGCCGGGGCAGGTGCGTTCGATGGTGAAGAAGCCCTGCTGGGCGCGCACCTTGCCGTGGCCCTGGCAGGTCGGGCAGGTCACCGGCTGGGTGCCGGCCGCCGCACCGGAGCCGTTGCAGCTGTCGCACGCCACGGAGGTGGGGACGCGCACGGTGGCCTGCGTGCCCTTGAAGGCCTCCTCCAGCGAGATCTCCAGGTTGTAGCGCAGGTCCTGGCCGCGGCCCGAGGCGGCACCGCCGCCGCCGCGCCGGCCGCCCATGAACTCGCCGAACATCTCGTCGAAGATATCGGCGAAGCCGCCGCCGCCGAAGTCGAAGCCGCCGAAGCCGCCGCCGCCGGCCCCGCCGCGGCCGCCGTTCTCGAACGCCTGATGGCCGAAGCGGTCGTAGGCGGCGCGCTTCTGCTCGTCCTTCAGGACGTCGTAGGCTTCGTTGATTTCCTTGAACTTGTGCTCGGCCTCGGCGTTCCCCGGGTTGCGGTCCGGGTGGTGCTGCATGGCCAGCTTGCGGTAGGCCTTCTTGATCTCGTCCGGGCTGGCGGTCTTCGACACGCCGAGCAGCTCGTAATAATCCTGTTTCGCCATCGGCCCCAGCGCCTCGCCTCTTCAACCCCATACCGCATCCGGCCCGCAGCGGGTGCGGCGGGCCGGAGGGTATAACACGGGTTCAGGTCACGCGTGCATGACCTTAAGCCGACTTCTTCTTGTCGTCGTCGACCTCTTCGAAGTCGGCGTCGACCACGCCCGGCTCGTTCGGGGCGGCACCCGCACCGGCGGCCCCGGCGGCCGCGGCACCCGCGGCGTCGCCCTGGCCGGCCTTGTACATGGCCTCGCCCAGCTTCATGGACGCCTGGGCCAGCGCGTCGGTCTTGGCCTTGATGGCGGCCAGATCGTCGCCGTCCAGCACGGACTTCAGGTCGGCGATGGCACGCTCCGCCGCGTCCTTGTCGGCCGCGGGCAGCTTGTCTCCGTTCTCCTTGATCGTGCGCTCGGTGGTGTGGACCAGGGCGTCCGCGTGGTTGCGGGCGTCCACCAGCTCGCGCCGCTTCTTGTCCTCGGCGGCGTGGGCCTCGGCGTCCTTCACCATCTTCTGGATGTCGGCGTCCGACAGGCCGCCCGAGGCCTGGATGCGGATCTGCTGTTCCTTGTTGGTGGCCTTGTCCTTGGCGCCGACGTTGACGATGCCGTTGGCGTCGATGTCGAAGGTCACCTCCACCTGCGGCACGCCGCGCGGGGCCGGCGGGATGCCGACCAGGTCGAACTGGCCCAGCAGCTTGTTGTCCGCCGCCATCTCGCGCTCGCCCTGGAAGACGCGGATGGTCACGGCCGTCTGGTTGTCCTCGGCGGTCGAGAAGACCTGCGACTTCTTGGTCGGGATCGTGGTGTTGCGGTCGATCAGGCGGGTGAACACGCCGCCCAGCGTCTCGATGCCCAGCGACAGCGGGGTGACGTCGAGCAGCAGGACGTCCTTCACCTCGCCCTTCAGCACGCCGCCCTGGATGGCGGCGCCGATGGCGACCACCTCGTCCGGGTTCACGCCGCGGTGCGGCTCACGGCCGAAGAACTGCTTCACCGCCTCGATGACCTTGGGCATGCGGGTCATGCCGCCGACCAGGATCACCTCGTCGATCTCGTTGGCCTTCAGGCCGGCGTCCTTGAGCGCCGCCTTGCACGGCTCGATGGTGCGCTGGACAAGGTCGTCGACCAGGGCTTCCAGCTTGGCGCGGGTCAGCTTGACGTTCAGGTGCTTCGGGCCGGACGCGTCGGCGGTGATGAACGGCAGGTTCACCTCGGTCTGCGTCGTCGACGACAGCTCGATCTTCGCCTTCTCCGCCGCCTCCTTCAGGCGCTGGAGGGCCAGACGGTCCTTGCGCAGGTCGATGCCCTGCTCCTTTTTGAACTCGTCGGCGAGGTAGTCGATGATGCGGGCGTCGAAGTCCTCACCGCCCAGGAAGGTGTCGCCGTTGGTCGACTTCACCTCGAACACGCCGTCGCCGATCTCCAGCACCGACACGTCGAAGGTGCCGCCGCCCAGGTCGTAGACCGCGATGGTGCCGGCGCCCTTCTTCTCCATGCCGTAGGCCAGCGCGGCGGCCGTCGGCTCGTTGATGATGCGCAGCACTTCCAGGCCGGCGATCTTGCCGGCGTCCTTGGTGGCCTGGCGCTGGGCGTCGTTGAAGTAGGCCGGCACGGTGATGACCGCCTGGGTGACCTTTTCGCCCAGGTAGTTCTCCGCCGTCTCCTTCATCTTGCCCAGGATGAAGGCGCTGATCTGGCTGGGGCTGTACTTCTTGTCGTACGCCTCCACCCAGGCGTCGCCGTTGTCGCCGGCGATGATCTTGTAGGGCACCAGGCCCTGGTCCTTCTTGGTCAGCGGATCGTCGTAGCGGCGGCCGATCAGACGCTTGATGGCGAAGAAGGTGTTTTCCGGGTTCGTCACCGCCTGACGCTTGGCGGGCTGGCCCACCAGGCGCTCACCGTTCTGCGCGAAAGCGACCATGGAGGGCGTGGTCCGCGCGCCCTCGGCGTTCTCGATCACCTTGGCGGTGGTCCCTTCCATCACGGCGACGCACGAGTTGGTGGTGCCGAGGTCGATGCCAATCACTTTGCTCATGTCTAACCTCTGTTGTCCGGCAGATCCCTGGCGGCCCTGCTACCGGCACCGCCCGGATCCCCACTGGTCGGTGGAACGGTTTCGGTGAAATGCGACTGTCCGCGCAGATATAGGCAGGTGTCTTACCGCGTGCAACGCCCCCCGCGCATCGTGCTTGCGCGAATCCTCGCCGAAGGGGGTATGCCCCCGTGGGGGACGGGGATTTCACCTCGCCGAAGAAGAGAATACGTACGCACTCTAAGAGACGGATTGTATATATCCGGGTATGTGCCCCCGCGCGCCGTTCACCACCGATGCGCGATAATAGCTGAAACGAAAAACCAAGCGCAGCCCTCATCGTTAACGTTCAGTTAACAGTACTCGGTGTGTTTTCTGCGTCGCCTGCGACCTTTCGTGGCATTGTTATCTTGGTTGTCCCAAGAATCTAATAGTGAAAGATACCCCTTCCTATGGTATATGCTTCGCTCGACGGCGCCGGTCTTGGTTCGCTTGGGGGGCGGCCGTTGGGGAACGAGCGAACTGGAAACCGTTTCGTAAGGTGAGCACGATGATCGAAGATCGGCGCGACGTGGCTCTCGCGATCAAATCCTGCCTCGACAGCCTGAAGGATGACGCGGCGAAGAGCGACCTCGACGACTTGGCCCGCTTCATCGGGCTGGCGGCGCTGGCCGCGGAAGAGGCGGCGCTGGCCCTCGATCCCCAGGCCGCCCAGCTCAAGGCCCTGATGGCCGGCAGCGCCGGGCATTGCTGAGGTGCCGCCGACGTTGGGTTTTCGCTGCGCTCAACCCAACCTACGGATCAGCGGTAGGTTGGGTTGAGGCCGAGAGGCCGAAAACCCCAACGTCGTCAAAGAAGCTCCGTCAAAGAAGCTCCGCCGCCCGGATGGCGGCGTCGAGCGCCGCCAGCGTCGAGACGTGCGGTTCCTGCCCGTCCAGGTTCGCCGGCAGCGTATAGCTGAACATCGCGACACCCACGCGCCCGCCGTCCACGCGGCCGAGCAGCCACAGGTAATGGCTCTCCACCCGGCCGTCCTCCTCGGTCACCATCGCCGCCTGGGCCAGCCGCACGCCGTCGGCGCGGTCCTCCACCGTGCGGTCGCTGGCGCGTGCGTCATCGGGACGCACGAAGCGCAACGCCATCTCCTGCAGCACCGCCTCGGCGCTCTGGCCGGCGGCGGGGGTGCGCTCGTCCACCAGCACGTTCAGCGTGCCGCCGCCGGAATCGCCGCCGGAATCACCGACGGCATCCGCCGGGCGGAAGGTGAGGACGTCCATGCCCTCGCGCTCCTCCACCGCCGGCGCCCAGTGCCCGGGCACCCGGAAGCGCACCGCGTCGCCCCATTCCACCGTCCGCCAGCCGTCCGCCATGATGTCCTCCCTCATCGTCGGCGCAGACCATAGGGCGTCCGTGCCGGCCGTCCACCCTTGATCGCAAGGGGACTCCGTCCCATGGTCCGGCGATGATCGTCTCGGCCAGCTACCGCACCGACATCCCGGCTTTCTACGGCCGCTGGTTCCTCAACCGGCTGGCGGCCGGCTACGCGCGGGTGGCCAACCCCTACGGCGGGCCGCCGGGGCGGGTGGAGCTGACGCCGGGCGCCGTCGACGGCTTCGTCTTCTGGACGCGCAACCTCGGCCCGTTCTTCGATGCGCTGGACGTGGTGGACGGGCAGGGCGTTCCCTTCGTGGCGCAGATGACCGTCACCGGCTACCCGCGCGCGCTGGAGCGCTCGACCATCGGCTGGGAGGAGGCGGTGGCGCAGCTGCGCCGCGTGCGCGACCGCTGGGGGCCGCGGGCGGCGGTGTGGCGCTACGACCCGGTCGTGCTGACGACGCTGACCCCGCCGGACTGGCACCGCGAAACCTTCGCGCGGCTGGCCGGTGCGTTGCGCGGGCTGACCGACGAGGTGACCGTCTCGGTCATGCAGCCCTACCGCAAGACCGCCCGCAACCTGGACGCGGCGGCGCGCGCCGCCGGCTTCGCGTGGCGCACGCCCGAGGAGGGGGAGGCGAAGGCGCTGCTGTCCGACCTCGCCGGGATCGCGGCGGAGCACGGCATGGCGCTGACGCTGTGCACGCAGCCGGCGCTGCTGGACACGCCCGGCGTGGCGCCGGCACGCTGCGTGGACGCGGCACGGCTGTCCGACGTGGCGGGCGCGCCGCTGAAGGCCCGCACCAAGGGCAACCGCCCCGGCTGCCTGTGCGCCGAGAGCCGGGACATCGGCGCCTACGACACCTGCCCGCACGGCTGCGTCTACTGCTACGCCGTGTCCAGCCGCGCCACGGCGCGCACCCGCTTCCAGGCGCACGACCCGGAGGGAGAGTTCCTGTTCGGGCCGAAGGGGTGAGGTTGGGTTTTCGCTGCGCTCAATCCACGATGAACAGCGTGCAGCCGGTCTCGGTGGAGGAGCGGTGCGGCTCGGCGCCGTCGGCGACCTGGTAGCTGACGCCGGGGGTGAGCGTGAAGGTGCGGCCGTCGGCCAGTTCGGTCACCATCGCGCCGGTCAGGCACAGCAGGATGTGGCCCTTGCTGCACCAGTGGTCGGCGAGGTAGCCGGGCGAGTACTCCACCATCCGCACGCGGATGTCGCCGAACTGGCGCGTGCGCCACAGGGCGTGGCCGCGCTCGCCCGGGTGCGTGGTGGCGGGCACCGCGCTCCAGTCGGTCAGGCCGAAGGGCAGGTCGGCGATCTTCACGGGCAGACCTTCTTGACCGTCTCGACCAGCTTTTCCGGGTTGAAGGGCTTGACCAGCCAGCCGGTGGCGCCGGCTTCGCGGCCGGCGGTCTTCTTGGCCGGGTCGGCCTCGGTGGTCAGCAGCAGGACCGGGGTGGCGCGGTTGGTGGCGCTGGCGCGGATCGCGCGGGTCAGCGCCAGACCGTCCATGCCCGGCATGTTGAGGTCGGTGATGATGCAGTCGAACTTCTGCCTGTTGACCAGCGCCAGACCGGCGGCACCGTCCGGCGCCTCCTGCACGGCGTAGCCGGCCTTGGTCAGGGTGAAGCTGACCATGTCGCGGATGGTCTTGGAATCGTCGACGGTCAGGACGCTTTTCGGCACGGTCTGGCTCTCCGTTCGGCCGGTCGCTATCGCACGTGCGGCATTCGGTATCGGCGAAAGCCCTGTCCGTCAAGGGGGCAAGCCCGGCCGCGCCACGGCGGCCGGGCTGGTCAGCAATGCGTTTGCATTACGCCTTGGTGTCGACCTGCTGGCCGTTGTCGTCCGGCCCGCGCTTGGCGACGCCGACCATGGCCTCGCGCAGCAGGCGGCCGTGGATGGTGTAGCCGTTCTGCAGGACCTGCACGACGGTGCCGGCCGGCTTGCCGGTGTTCTCGATCTCGAACATCACCTGATGGAAGTTCGGGTCGAACGGCTCGCCCACCGGCTCCAGCTTCTTGATGCCGGCCCGCTCGAAGGCGGAGAGGAGCTGGCGCTCGGTCGCCTCGACGCCGATGGCGAGGCTCTTCAGCATCTCGTCCTTCTCGCGGCCCTCCGCCGGCACGGCCTCCAGCGCGCGGCGCAGGTTGTCGGCCACCGCCAGCAGGTCCTTGGCGAAGCCGGACACGGCGTACTTGGTGGCGTCCTCGCGGTCGCGCTGGGCGCGGCGGCGGGTGTTCTCCGCCTCCGCCATGGCGCGCAGGACCTGATCCTTCAGGTTGGCGACCTCGGCTTCCAGCTTGGCCACGCGCTCGTCGGACGGGGTGGTGTCCGGCTCGGCGGATTCGGCGCCGCTGTCGGCGATGACCTGGCCCTCGGCGTCGGCGGGCTTGTTGTTGTTGATGGGATCGCTCATCGTCTCTCTCTGTTCGGCTTGCTTGTCGAAGCGAGGGGTTGTGATGGGGTGGTTCAACCGACGAGGCGGCTGATGACCTTGGCGGTGTAGTCCACCAGGGGAATGATGCGGGCGTAGTTGATGCGTGTCGGGCCGATGACCCCGATGGCGCCGATGACCTGTTCGCGCCCGTTGCGGAACGGCGAGACGATCAGCGAACAGCCGGAGTGGTTGAACAGCACGTTCTCCGCCCCGATGAACACCTGCACGCCGTCACCCTTGCCGGTGGCGTCCAACAGGCGCAGCATCGCCTCCTTGGTCTCCAGCGCCTCGAACAAGGCCCGCACGCGTTCCAGGTCGGACAGGGCGGTGACGTCCTCCAGCAGCTTGGCCTGGCCGCGCACGATGAACTGGCCGTCCTGCGGGCTGCCGCCCCAGGTGGCGAGGCCGGCGGCGACGACGCGGCGCGACACCTCGTCCAGCTCGGTCTTCTGCTCCTGGATCTCGTGCAGCACCTGCTGACGCGCCTCGTCCAGCGTGCGGCCGACCAGCTTGGCGCTGAGGAAGTTGGAGGCCATCTGCAAGGTGGAGCTGGGCAGGCCCAGCGGCACCTCGACCACGCGGTTCTCGACCAGCCCGTCCTCGTTCACCAGCACCACCAGCGCGCGGCCGGGGGCCAGCGGGACGAACTCGATGTGGCGCAGCGGCCGGTCGCTCTTCGGCGCCATGACGAGACCGGCGCAGTGCGACAGGCCGGACAGCATCAAGGTCGCCTCGGTCAGCACGTCGGGCAGCGTGCGGCCCGAGGCGTTGCACTTGGCCTCAATGGCCTCGCGCTCCTCCTCCGTCACGGCGCCGATCTCCAGCAGGCCGTTGACGAACAGGCGCAAGCCCGCCTCGGTCGGGATGCGGCCGGCGGAGGTGTGCGGGGCGTAGAGCAGCCCCTGCTCCTCCAGGTCGGCCATGACGTTGCGGATCGTCGCGGGCGACAGGGTCATGCCGAGCCGCCGGGAGATCGTGCGCGAGCCCACCGGCTCGCCCGACGACACATAGGCGTCGACGATCATCCGGAAGATTTCGCGCGATCGTTGGTTCAGCTCGCTGATCATCGGAGTCTACAGGCACCGGGTTCCAGTCATGCGGCGGCACGATACGACTTTCTTGCAACCGCGGCTTGGAATTTAGGCAGGTCGGGGTTCTGAATCAACGTGGCCCTCTGGACGCGCGGGGTTCCAGCCGCTAGCCTGCCGCCCCGTTTCACGATCCTATGGACATTCCGATGCGCCCCTCCGGCCGCTCTCCCGACGCGCTGCGCACCGTCACGCTCGAACCCGGTTTCGCCAAGTACGCTGAGGGCTCCTGCCTCGTGCGCTTCGGCGACACGCACGTGCTGTGCACCGCCAGCGTGGACGACAGCGTGCCGCGCTTCCTGAAGGGCACGGGCCTCGGCTGGGTGACGGCGGAATACGGCATGCTGCCGCGCTCCACCCATTCGCGCACCGACCGCGAGGCGGCAAAGGGCAAGCAGTCCGGCCGCACGCAGGAGATCCAGCGCCTGATCGGCCGGGCGCTGCGCGCCGTCACCGACCGCGCCGCCATGCCGGAGATCCAGGTGAAGGTGGACTGCGACGTGCTGCAGGCCGACGGCGGCACCCGCACGGCGGCCATCACCGGCAGCTACGTGGCGCTGCACCTCGCATTCCAGCACCTGATGCGCATCGGTGCCCTGAAGCGCATGCCGCTGACCGACGCGGTGGCGGCGGTGTCCTGCGGCATCTTCCAGGGCACGCCGGTGCTCGACCTCGACTACGCCGAGGATTCCAACGCCCAGGCCGACGCCAATTTCGTGCTGACCGGCACCGGCGGCATCGTCGAGATCCAGGGCACCGCCGAGGAGAAGCCCTTCGCCGAGGAGCAGTTCATGGAGCTGCTGCGCTTGGCGCGCAAGGGCATCGCCGAGCTGACCGCGCTCCAGAAGGCGGCGCTGGGGCTGTAAGGCGCGCGGAAACCCCGTAGGTTGGGTTGAAACCCAACGTGTTCGCGGCACCGGCGATGTTGGGTTTTCGCTGGCGCTCAACCCAACCTACGACACTGTTGGAAGGCGTTTGGCCATGTTGAACGACACCCCCCGCCGCTTCGCCGGCGACACGCTGGTGATCGCCAGCCACAACCCCGGCAAGGTGCGCGAGATCGCCGAGCTGCTGGAGCCGTATGTCGAGACCTTCACCTCCTCCGGCACGCTGGGCCTGCCGGAGCCGGAGGAGACCGGCGACAGCTTCGTCGCCAACGCCGAGCTGAAGGCGCTGGCCGCCGCCGGGGCCGGCTACGTGGCGCTGGCCGACGACAGCGGGCTGGTGGTGCCGGCGCTGGGCGGCGATCCGGGCATCTACTCGGCGCGCTGGGCCGGGCCGGGCAAGGACTTCCGCGTGGCGATGGAACGCGTGGAGGAGGGTTTGACGGGCAAGGCCGACCGCTCCGCCTATTTCGTCTGCGCGCTCTCATTGGCGTGGCCGGACGGGCACGTGGAGACGGTGGAGGGCCGCTGCCATGGCACGCTGGTGTGGCCGCCGCGTGGGGAAAAGGGGTTCGGCTACGACCCCATCTTCAAGCCGGACGGGTTCGACATTACCTTCGGTGAGATGGACCCGGCCAAGAAGCACGAGATGAGCCACCGGGCCGACGCCTTCCGCCAGCTCGTGGAGCGATGCTTCAAGTGACACCTCATCCCGGTTTCGGGATCCCCGGCTTTGCTGTCTATGTGCATTGGCCCTTCTGCAAGTCGAAGTGCCCGTACTGCGATTTCAACAGCCACGTGCGCGAGCGCATCGACCAGGAGCGCTGGCGCGCGGCGCTGCTGCGCGAACTCGATCATTACGCGGACGCAACGGCCGGGCGGACGGTGACCTCCATCTTCTTCGGCGGCGGCACGCCGTCGCTGATGGAACCCGCCACCGCCGCCGCCCTGGTCGAGCGCGTGGCCGAACGCTGGAGCGTCGCGCCCGGCCTGGAGATCACGCTGGAGGCCAACCCGACCTCCGTCGAGGCCGAACGGTTCCAGGCGTTCCGGAGCGCCGGGGTGAACCGCGTGTCGCTCGGCATCCAGGCGCTGAACGACACCGACCTGCGCTTCCTGGGGCGCCAGCACGACGCCGCCGAGGCGATGGGCGCCGTCGAACTGGCGGCGAAGACCTTCGACCGCTTCTCCTTCGACCTGATCTACGCCCGCCCCGGCCAGACCGTGGCGGCGTGGGAGGCGGAGCTGAAGCGCGCGCTCGACTACGCCGTCGGGCACCTGTCGGTCTACCAGCTGACCATCGAGGAGGGGACGGCCTTCTTCCCCCTGCACGCCCGCGGTGAGCTGGTGCTGCCCGACGAAGACCTTGCCGGCGACCTGTACGAGGCGACCCAAACGCTGCTAAACGCCGCCGGGCTGCCGGCCTACGAGATCTCCAACCACGCCCGCCCGGGCGAGGAGAGCCGGCACAACCTGACCTACTGGCGCTACGGCGACTACGTCGGCATCGGCCCCGGCGCGCACGGCCGGCTGACGCTGGAGGGGGAGAAGTTCGCCACCCGCGCCCACCGCGCGCCGGAGATCTGGCTGGACCGCGTGGCCCGCAACGGCCACGGCGCCCACGCGCCGGAACCGGTGGACACCGACGCCCGCGCGTCGGAGCTGCTGATGATGGGCCTGCGCCTGCGCGACGGCGTCGCCCTGGACCGTCTGGCGGCGGAAAGTGGCCGGGACCTCGACGCGCTGGTCGATCCAAACGCCCTTAAACGCCTCACCGACGGCGGCTTCCTGGAACGGACCCCCACCCACCTGCGCGCCACCGAGGCAGGCCGCCAGCGCCTCAACGCCGTGCTGGGGATGCTGCTGGGGTAAGGGTGCGTTTATCGTGCGATTGCCGATGGCACGTCGGTGTGGATGAAATCATTGCCCTTGAAGAGCAGTGGTTCCCCGGTTGCCTTGGCGAGCGCGTAGGCGAAGCAGTCGCCGAAGTTCAGCTTGGCCGGGTGGCCGCTGCCCCGTCCGAAATCCCGATAGGCGTCGCGCGCGATCCGCACGTGCGCCTCCGTGACGGGTTCGACCACGAGTGCGGCTTCGCGGACGAAGTCGTCGAAACGCCGGCTGGCAATGGGACCGCGGCTGCCGTCGATCACCACGGCGGCTTCAAGAAGATTGGCCGCCGAGATCCGACGGGTTGGCGCATCCTCGATGGCACCGGCGTAGGTGTCCGCGTCGGACTCCTGGCGCAGGATGGCGATGACGGCCGAGGTGTCGATGATCATCGCGGCAGCCCGTCCTCGTCATAGAGCAGGTCGCCGTGGTCCGCGCTGGCGTACGGCTCCTTGAGGCGTGGCGCGCAGTCCTGCCCGATGGCCATGAGGCGCGCCGCCAAGCCGCCGCCCTTCTCGCGCCGCACCCGCTCCAGGCGTTCGCGCACGGCTTCGGTGACGGCGGCGGTGAGGCTTTCGCCCGTGAGGGAGGCAAGCTCCTGCACCAGCCGGTGAGTCTCGTCGTTCTTGATGTTCAGACCCATGGACCGCTCTCCACCGTCTACCGGGACCGTGGCGCCGTTCTACCATGTGGGGCGGCGTTGCCCAACGGCAACGGTGGAAAACCGTTGCCATGTGGGCCGGCTCACAGCGGGAATAGGGCACACGGGCGCACTGTTGATCCGTCATGTCCCCGGCTCTCGGCCGCCCCTCGATGGAGAAACCGTATGTCCCGCATTCCCTCAATGCCCTTGTCGGCGCTGGAAATCGGCGTCCTGATGCGCGACCGCGCCGAGCGGGAGCGTGCGCTGCTGGCGCCGCCGGCCACGCTGGCGCTGCACGACCACACCCACACGCTGCGGGAGACCGCCATCCTCACGGAAGTGGACAGCGGTTACCGGTACGATGACTAGCCGCCGCGCCGCGGCGCTCCTCGCCGGGGCGGCGGTGCTGCTGATGGCCGCGCACGCGCTGGCCGAACGGGTCGTCGCCGACCGCAACACCGGCTGCCGGATCTGGGACCAGTACCCGGACTCGCGCAAGCTGATCCGCTGGTCGGGCCCCTGCCGCGACGGCTTCGCGCACGGCGACGGCACTCTGGAATGGGCATACGGCGAGCGTTACGACGGGCAGGTCTCCGGCCGCTTCGTCGAAGGCCGCCTGGATGGCCGGGCGCATGTGGAATGGGCCGACGGCCGGTCGATGGACGCCACCTTCCGGCGCGGCCGCGCGTCGGGCGAAGGGACCTTCGTGTGGCCGGACGGGCGGCGCTACACCGGCACCTGGCAGGACGACCACCGCAGCGGATTCGGCACGCTGGTGTTCCCCGAGGGGCACCGCTACGTCGGCTGGTTCGAGCGCAACCGCCCGACCGGACAGGGCGAATACGTGTCGCCGGCCGGCACGCGCTACGCCGCGCGCGTCGATGGCGACGGCGACGTCGCACCGGGGCCGCTGCTCGGCGGGCCGCAGGCAGCACCTCTGCCCCAGCCGGCATCCCAGCCCGCCCCCCAATCCGCGGAAGCGCCGCCCCGGCGCGCGCAGCCGGCGCCCGTTTCGGAGCCGCCGCTGAGGCTGCCGCCCGCCAGCCTGGACGAATGGCTGCGCGAGCCGGCGCCGGGCACCCGGCGCCGGTAACAATGCCTTACTGCCCCAGCACCTCGAAGGTGCGGGCGGCGGGGTCGAGGACGCGGGACCCGGTGGGGGTGACCTCCAGGACCGACAGCGCCCGCTCGCTCAGGCCGTTCGGGCGCAGGCGGAACAGGCCGTCCACGCCCTCGAAGCCGCTGGGGTTGCTCAGCGCCGCCGGGGTGTAGGGCGTCGGCCCGCCCATGCGCGCCAGGATGGCGGCCAGCGCCGTGGCGTCGTAGGCCAGCGTGGCGACGCGCGGCGGCTTCTTGCCGTACAGCCGCTCGTACCGCTGCTCGACGGACGCGCGCTGCTCGGGCTCGGGTGCGGCGAACCAGCCGCCGGCCAGCGCCGGCTCCTGCCCCAGGCCGGGCTCGTCCCACAGCGCGGTGCCCAGCAGGCGGACGCGCTGCGTGTCCACGCCGTTGGCGGCCAGCGCCGCGGCCAGCGCCTTCACGCGCTGCCCGCCCTCGGCCAGCACGACGGCCTGCGGCTGCACGGCGGCCTGCGTCACCAGCCGGGCGGCGGCGTTGAAGTCGGCGATGTTGGCGTCGTAACGCTCGACCTGCGCCACCTGCCCGCCGACGCGGCCGGCGGCGTTCTGCAACGCGTTGACGACGGCGTCGCCATAGGCGTTGCGCGGCGCCAGCGCCACGAAGCGGGTGATGCCGCGCGACCGCGCGAAGCCGACGACGCGCGCCACCTGGTCGCCCGGCAGCAGGCCCAGCACATAGGTGCCGGCACCCGCCTGTGTCTGGTCGTTGGTGAAGGCCAGCACGTCGACGCCCGCGTTCTGCGCGATCGGCCGCACGGCGGCGACGTCGGGCGCGAACACCGGGCCCAGGATCAGCCGCGCCCCTTCGGAAATCGCCTGCCGTGCGGCGTCGGCGGCACCCTGGGGCGTGCCCTTGGTGTCGCGCGGCATCAGCTCGAACCCGTCGCCGGCCAGATCGAACAGCGCCATCTGGGCGGCGTCCAGCATCGACTGGCCCAGGGCCGCGTTGGTGCCGCTCAGCGGCAGCAGCAGCGCCACCTTGGTGGCCTGCATAGCCGGTATGGACGACACAGGTGGAGGTTGCGGCGCTTGTGCCGGGGGCGGCGGGGCCGCTACATTCCTGGCGCAGGCGGTGACGAGCAGCGCCGCTGCCATCCACAGGGTGCGGGCCATCCGCGGTCCCCGCCCGCGCGCGAAAGGTGTCGCCAGTCGTGCCACCGAAGGTCTCCAGTCCAGGTCAGGCGCCCGATGCCGGGCGAAGCCACGCTGAAGGTAGCGACAGCGGGCGCCCAAGTAAACCGATGCAGGACAAACTTGCGCCCGGCCTCTACGTCGTCGCCACCCCCATCGGGAACGCCGCGGACATCACGCTGCGCGCCCTCGACACGTTGAAGCGCGCCGACGCGGTCGCCTGCGAGGACACGCGGGTGACCGGCAAGCTGATGATGATCCACGGCGTCTCCACGCCGCTCGTCTCCTATCATGAACACAACGCGGCACGGATGCGTCCGGTCCTCATCGACCGCATGCGCGGGGGCGAGGCGGTTGCCCTGGTGTCGGACGCCGGCACGCCGCTGGTCTCCGACCCCGGCTACAAGCTGGTGCGGGAATGCGTGGCGGCGGGCGTGGGCGTCACGGCGCTGCCCGGCCCGTCGGCGCCGCTGACGGCGCTGGTGCTGTCCGGCCTGCCGACCGACCGCTTCCTGTTCGCCGGCTTCCTGCCCAACAAGCAGGCGGCGCGCCGCACCGCCATCGGCGAGCTTCGGGGGGTTCCGGCCACGCTGGTCTTCTTCGAGTCGGCCCAGCGCCTGCCCGACACGCTGGCCGACCTGGCCGACCTGCTGGGCGGGCGAGAGGCGGCGGTGGCCCGCGAACTGACCAAGCTGTACGAGGAGGTGCGGCGCGGTCCCCTGCCGAATCTCGCGGCGCACTACGCGCAGGCCGGCCCGCCGAAGGGGGAGGTCGTGCTGGTCGTCGGCCCGCCGGGGGCGGAAGCCGAGGCGGGGGAGGCGGACGTGGACGCGGCACTCACCGAGGCGCTGGGCCGGCTCAGCGTGCGCGACGCGGCGGCGGAGGTGGCGGCGCGGACCGGGCGGCCGAGGCGCGCGGTCTACGCCCGGGCGCTGGAACTGGCGAGGGAAGGCACGCATGGCGGTACAAGGGGCTGAGGCGCACCGCCGCCGCACCGACGGCTACGGCCGTTTCGCGGAGGCGCTGTGCCGGCTGGAACTGCGGCTGAAGGGCTATCGCATCGTGGCGCAGCGGCTGCGCACGCCGCTGGGCGAGATCGACATCGTCGCCAAACGCGGCAAAACGCTGGCCGTGGTGGAGGTGAAGGCGCGCGGCGACTGGCTGACCGCCAGCGAATCGGTGACCGCCCGCCAGCGCGGCCGTCTGGCCCGCGCCGCCCACGTCTTCCTGGCCGCCAACCCGCAGTACGCGGGCTTGAGCTTGCGCTTCGACGTGATGCTCGTTACCCCTTGGGCGTTCCCGCGCCATTTGAAGGACGCTTGGCGTTTGTGACGGAGTTTCCGATGCCGGTTCAAGCAGCGATGTGGAACAGGGTTGGGGGACACGGATGAACACGGATGCCGGCTGCGCCGGACACGGATGAACACGGATGAAGATCGATTTTCTGTCTCTTTATCCGTGTGCATCCGTGAAACATCCGTGTTCATCCGTGTCCCAAAACCATCTTCCCCATGGGCCGCTGTCCGGCGGACGGCTCGACACCGGTACGGAACCCGCCTACATGGCATGAGATGCCGGCCCGATCCCCCGGCCGGAACGGAAACCACGCGAATGCCCCTCAACAGCCGCGCCGAAGCCCGCGACATCCTGCGCCGCACCGGCACCCTCGCCGACGAGGACATCGACGTCGCCGAGACGGCGCTGGCGCTGGGCGCGCTCGACCGGCCGAACGCGCCGCTCGACCGCTACCGCCGGCATCTGGCGGCGCTGGCGCGCGACATGGCCGACCGCTTCGACCCGCTGGCCGACTCGCTGGAAACGCGCGTGGCGCTGCTGCACGAAGTGGTGATGGAGCGGCACGGCTACGCCGGCGACACCGAGACCTACGACGACCTGCAGAACGCCAACCTGCTGCGCGTCGTCGACCGGCGGCGCGGGCTTCCGGTGGCGCTGGGCATCCTCTACATGCACGCCGCGCGCTCCATGGGCTGGCGCATGGTGGGGCTGAACTTCCCCGGCCACTTCCTGGTGCGCATCGAGCTGGACGGCGAGCGCGCCATCCTCGACCCCTTCAACGACGGGCAGGTGCGCACCGCCGTCGACCTGCGCGACCTCTTGAAGGCCACCGCCGGCACCGCGGCCGAACTGACGCCCGAGCATTACGCCGCCGTGCGCAACCGCGACATCCTGCTGCGCCTGCAGAACAATCTGAAGCTCCGCCACCTCACGGCCAACGACGTGCCGCGCGCGCTGGAGGTGCTGGAGGGCATGCGCCTGTTCGCACCCGAGGAGCCGGCCCTGTGGCGCGAGACCGGCCTGCTGGAGGCGCACCAGGGCCACACCGAGGACGCCATCGCCGCGCTGGAGACCTTCGTTCGCCTGGGCACGCGGCTGGGCAACGATGACCATCTGCTGCACCAGGCGGCCACGCTGATCCAGCAGCTGAAGACCCGACTACTTTAGGATCCGGAGACCAGACCCCATGAGCCTTGCCGTCGCGTTCCAGATGGACCCGATCGAGTCCATCAACATCGACACGGATTCCAGCTTCATGATGGCGCTGGAGGCGCAGCGGCGCGGGCACGCCCTGTTCCACTACCACCCGCGCGACCTGTCGCTGACCGGCAACCGCCTGCAGGCGCGCGTGCGCGAACTGGCCGTGGAGCGCAAGCGCGGCGCCCACTACCGCCTGGGCGAGTCGAAGCTGGTGGACCTGAAGTCCATGGACATCATCCTGATGCGCCAGGACCCGCCCTTCGACATGGCCTACATCACCGCCACGCACCTCCTGGAGCACGTGCAGCCCGACGTGCTGGTGCTGAACGATCCGAAGAGCGTGCGCAACGCGCCGGAGAAGCTGTTCGTCACCCACTTTCCCGACCTGATGCCGCCCACGCTGATCACCAGCGACAAGCAGGCGATCCTGGACTTCCGCGCCGAGCACAAGGACATCATCGTCAAGCCGCTGTTCGGCAACGGCGGCGCCGGCGTCTTCCACCTGAAGCCGGACGACGAGAACCTGGGCTCGCTCTTGGAGCTGTTTACCCAGCTCTACCGCGAGCCGGTGATCGTGCAGAAGTACCTGGCCGAGATCCGCCAGGGCGACAAGCGCATCATCCTGATCGACGGCGAGCCGGCCGGTGCCGTCTCCCGCATGCCGCAGGAGGGCGAGGCGCGCGCCAACTTCCACGCCGGCGGCAGTGCGAAGAAGACCGAACTGAACGCCCGCGAGCGCGAGATCTGCGCCGCCATCGGCCCGGTTCTGCGCGAACAGGGGCTGCTGTTCGTCGGCATCGACGTGATCGGCGACTACCTGACCGAGATCAACGTGACCTCGCCCACCGGCATCCAGGAAATCAACCGCCTGGACGGCTCCCAGCTGGAAGTCACCCTGTGGGACGCCATTGAGCGCCGGTACGAGGCTAACAAGCGGGGGTAAGGTGCCGCGCGTCGCGCGACGCGGGTGTTGAGACGGAATAATTCCACCGTTAGCATGGGCCTCACCGCTTCTTGAGGAGGGCCCATGCCAGCGGAGAATCCAGTGGACGACCCGGTTTCCCGCGATCCGGTCAGCTTCGTGCGCGCTGGCCGCCCACTGTCGGCCAACAAGACCAAAGGCAAGATCGGCGAAAAGATCGCCGCCGACCTGAAGGGGCTGTACAGGGCCGCCGGCGGGGGGCACTGGAACGGGTTCCGTTATGGCGTGGTCTACTACTTCGTCCGGGACTACAAGCCACACAACGATTCGGACGCCGACAACGTCAGCAAGCCGATCTGGGATGCGCTGGAGGGCGAAGCCTATGACGACGACAAGGTCGTGCGGCTTCGGCGGGCGGGCGTGATCGAAATCGGCGCCAGCAATGGGGCGCCTTCGCTGGACGTGATCGACGTCACCGAGATGCCGGCCGCCGCCTCCGACCGCTTCTTCCTTTTGCTGGAGCAGGAGGAACGGCACATCGTGTATGTGGAACTCGGTGCGGTGACACCCAATATGTTTACCTTCAATCTCGCCAATCGGCAGGGGTCGGCATGAAGATCGACGAGCAGATCCTGCAGCGTCATATCGAGGCGGCGGCGGCCGACCAGTTGGCTCGGGATTTAACGGGGAAAGGATACGCCGTTGCACAGCACGCCGATTTCGGCGGCTTGCAGGCTGATCTCGTCGCCCGGAAGGGTGATGAAGTCCTCGTCTACGAATTCAAGGCTCCGGCGTCGGCCAAGGCCGGATGGGCCCGGCAGATGTCGCAGCTCAAGGAGCAGGCGGTCCGGCAGGGGGCCCGCTTTCGGCTGGTTTTCGTTCGCCCGCCGCGGGAGTCGCGGGTCGAGATCGACGACATCGAATCCATTCTCGAAGAGGCCATCAAGAACGATTTTCCCGACGCGTTGGACCAGCTGTCTGCGGAAACGCATGTCGACGACGTTTCCGACGTCGAGATCGAATCGGTCGAAATCCGCAGCGGGGAAGTGGCCGTGAAGGGAACGGCGATGGTTTCCCTGCATCTGAACGATGACGATGGGGAAAACCTGGGAAGCGACCGGCTTCCCTTCCGCTTCGATGTCGTTCTCGGCCCGGATGGGAAGCTGGCCCGGACCAACAGCATCGACGTGGAGACCTCGGACTGGTGACGTCCGTGCGGCGCCCCTTGGCAACCCGCGTTATCCCTGCCTATCCTCCCACCGAATTTCTCGCGCGGAGGGCGGCATGGCGGTGAGGCGGGACGGGTCCTGGGTGGACACGGCGAAGACGATGGGGCTGGCGGTGCTGCTGGCGCTGGGCGTGCGCACGGCGGTGGCCGACCCGTTCCACATCCCCACCGAGTCCATGGTCCCGACGCTGCTGGTCGGCGACTTCCTGTTCGCCAACAAGGCAGCCTACGGCTATAGCCGCTACTCGCTGCCGCTGGCGCCGAAGCTGTTCGAGGGCCGCGTGATGGAGTCGCCGCCGGAGCGCGGCGACATCATCGTCTTCAAGCTGCCGCGCGACCCCGGCGAGAACTATGTCAAGCGCGTGGTCGGGCTGCCGGGCGACCGCATCCAGATGGCCGGCGGCGTGCTGCACGTGAACGGCGCCGCCGTCGGGCTGCGCCGGATCGAGGACCATGTCGAGGAGGTGGGCGGGCGCGCCGTGCGCGTGCCGCAGTTCGTCGAGACGCTGCCCGGCGGGCGGGAGCACCGCATCCTGCACGCCCCCTACCTGACGCCGGTGGACGACACGCCGGTGTTCGAGGTGCCGGCCGGCCATTACTTCATGATGGGCGACAACCGCTCCAACTCGCTGGACAGCCGGGTGCCGGAATGGGCCGGCGGGGTCGGCATGGTGCCGGCCGAGAACCTCGTCGGGCGGGCCGACGTGCGCTACTTCTCCATCGACTTCCGCACCGACTGGACCGATCCGGCGCGCTGGCTGAAGGCGCTGCGGCTGGACCGGATCGGGCTGGTCGGCTGACCGGCCGCCGCCGGGGGCACCACCGCGCGTTGCACACAACCGGTTTTAACAAATCGTAAAGGCTGACGGGCGCACCATGGCATCCGGCTGATGCCGCAAGCGTGCGGCGAGCCGTGCCGGTGATACAGGAGGTGACTGCAATGGGTGTGGCCATCCCCAACGCGTCTTCGATGAACTGGTTCCAGCTCACGGGCAAGACCAGCGAGCTGAGCCCGCGCGGCAATTCGGCCGATTACCGCACGTTCACCGTCGACAAGCCCGGCGAGTTCAACTTCAAGGTCAACAACTCCTACACCACCGTCCGGATCATGAACGACCGGAACGAGGTGGTGGCGGAGGCCAAGTCCGGCCAGGACATCGCGCAGGCCTCGGCCAAGCTGGGGCCGGGCACCTACACCGCGCTGATCGAACAGCAGATGCGCGGCGTCAACAACCGCGACTACGCGCTGGAGATTTCGCACCGGAACAACGCCATGGTGCTGTCGTCCGGCGGCACGCTGAAGGGTGTGGCGCGCGAGACCTTCGCCAACGATCCCGGCGTGCAGAAACACACGCTGAACGTCGTGCAGGGCGGGGAGTTCAGCCTGGACTTCAGCCTGCCCTACAGCCGCTGGGCGATCATGGGCAAGGACAACAAGGTGGTGGCGTCCGGCGACACCATGAAGCCGGAGGCGGCGGTCAACGACATCCTCAAGAAGAGGTCCTACAAGATCGAGCCCGGCCAGTACGAGGTGGTCATCGTGCCGCCCAAGAAGGTGATCGGCGAAATCCCCTTTCAGCTGACCATGGTGCCGAAGACCGCCAGCGTCGACATGCCGGCCGAGGAGCGGCCGATCGACAAGATCTTCCGCGAGCGCGAGGCGCGCCTGCAGCAGTGGGCGGCGAAGGACGCGGCGAAGAGTTCCTCCACCAAGAAGACCGCCTGACCGAAGCGGGGGCCGCCACCGGCACCTCCGTTCACCGGCACCTCCGCCCACCGGCACCTCCGTATGGCTTGCGCGGGGTGGGCCGACCTGGGCTATGCTGCGCGCATGGACTTCACGGACACCCAACTCCACCGCTACTCGCGCCACATCATCCTGCCGGAGGTCGGCGGCGTCGGGCAGACCCGGCTGCTGCAATCGAAGGTGCTGGTGGTGGGGGCGGGCGGCCTGGGCTCGCCGCTGCTGCTCTATCTGGCGGCGGCCGGCGTCGGCACCATCGGCATCGTCGACGACGACGCGGTCGACCTGTCGAATCTGCAGCGACAGGTCATCCACGACGAAGCCAGCCTGGGCTTGCCCAAGGTGGAGAGCGCGGCCGCGCGCATGCGGGCGCTGAACCCCGACGTCCGCGTCGAACCGCACCAAACGCGGATCAACAAGGACAACGCGCTCGACCTGATCGGCCGCTACGACCTCGTGGCCGACGGGTCCGACAACTTCGCCACGCGCTTCCTCCTGAACGACGCCTGCTATTTCGCCCGGCGGCCGCTGGTGTCGGCGGCGATGCTGCGCTTCGACGGGCAGGTGTCGACCTTCAAGGCGTTCGAGCGCGCGCCGGGCGGCGACCACAAGCCCTGCTACCGCTGCATCTTCCGCGAACCGCCGCCGCGCGGCATGGTGCCGTCCTGCTCCGAGGGCGGCGTGCTGGGGGCGCTGGCCGGGCTGGTCGGCACCATGCAGGCGACCGAGGTGCTGAAGGAACTGCTGGGCATCGGCGAGAGCCTGGCGGGCAGCATGCTGATGATCGACGCGCTGCACGCCTCCTTCCACCGCATCGCGGTGAAGCCGGATCCGGAGTGCCCGCTGTGCGGCGCGCACCCGACGATCACCGACCTCTCCATCCACTGAGGGGCACGCCATGCAGGGTCCCGACAGCCTGTCCATTGTCGTCTTCGCCGGCGGCTACGACCGGGTGCACTACGCGCTGGTCATGGCCAGCGCCGCGGCGGCCACCAACCGCCGGGTGACGCTGTTCTTCACCGGCCGCGCGCTGCTGGCCCTGGTGGGGGAGCGCCAGCCGGGCGTGCCGGGCTGGTACGAGCTGGACGCCGCCGACGACGGCAGCGGCCCGGACGAGCGCGACCGCACCTTCGCCAAGCAGGGCCTCGCCACCTTCGAGGAGCTGCTGGCCGCCTGCGTGGCGCTGGGCGTCACCGTCATGGCGTGCGAGATGGGGCTGCGCGCGCTGGGCCTGCCGGCCGGCGTGGCGTTGCGCCCCGACGTGCCGGTGCAGACCGGCGGCGTCGTCAGCTTCCTCAACGCCGTCACCCCCGGCGGCGCCACGCTGTTCATCTGATCCCTTTGCTCATCCGGCCATGACCGAAGCCCTCAAATACGCCAACGCCTTCGAGGCGATCGCCGCCGACGCCATGGACGGCCTGCCGCACGAGGCGGAGATCGCGCGGCTGGCCGCTGTGATCCGCGGCCGCGATCCCGCCCTGCCGGCCAAGGTGGCGGAGGCGGTGACCCTGATGATCGGCTGGATCGAGGAAAGCGACGACACCGGCCGCTTCAAGCGCAAGCTGGAAGTCCTGCGCGAGGCGGTGGCGGCGTTGTGCGGCGTTTAGGGCGTTGGGTTTTCGCTGACGCTCGACCCGACGTCACGCCCCCCCTACTGCGGGTACGGCCCGAGCGTGCGTTCGAAGATGGCGCGGTAGGTGCCGTCGGCCTTCATCCTGGCCAGCTCCGCGGCGGCCGGGCCGACCAGGGCCTGCCGGTCCTTGTGCAGGTAGATGAACATCTCCGTGCGCGCCAGCGGCGGTTCCAGGATGCGGCCGCGGGCACCCAGCTCGCGCAGCCGCCATTGCCCCTGCCAGCGCTCGTACAGCACCACCTGGGTGCGGTCCTTCTCCAGCATGGTGAACAGCTGGCCGGCGTCGGCCACGGGGGTGACCTGCCGGGCCTGCGGCAGGTTGGCCTCGAAGATCTTCCAGCCGATGATGTAGGCGATCTCGTACGGCGCCAGCGACGCCCAGCCGTCCACCGGGAAGTCGTGGTTGATGGAGATCGCCACGAAGTCGTTGTCGATCAGCTTCTCCGGAACCATGACGAGGTTCGGATAGGCCTTCTCCAGGCCGCGGACGCGCAGCACCAGCCCGTCCTCGATGCCCTTGTTGGCGTTGATGATGCCGCGCTCGGTCGCTTCGTACATCATGACCTGCGCCTCCAGGCCCAGGCGGGCGAACAGCGCGGACACGAGCTGGTCGAGGAAGCCCTTGTGGTCGGGCGTGGTGTAGGGCGCGCCGACGCCGGTGTTGAGGTACAGCGTCTTCGCGACGTGGTCACCGGCCATGGCCGGCATCACCGCCGACAGCCAAAGCGCCAGTGCCGCGATTAGGCCGCACCACGGGGCCTTGCTCCACAGGGACTGGCTCATGTCCGGGATCCTCCGCGCCGTCTCCGCCATTCCGATCCGCGCATCCTACCCCGGCATGTGTAAACGGCCGGTGAGCGTCCGCCGGTCACGCCACCTTGTCGTCCAGCGAATAGCCGGCGGAGCGGACGGTGCGGATGATGTCCAGCCCGTCGTCGCCGTTCAGCGCCTTGCGCAGGCGGCGGATGTGCACGTCGACGGTGCGCACCTCGACGTACACGTCGTGCCCCCACACCTGGTCCAGCAGCTGCTCGCGCGAGAAGACGCGGCCGGGATGCTGCATGAAGTGGCGCAGCAGGCGGAACTCGGTGGGCCCCAGGTGCACATCGCGGCCCTGCCGGCGCACGCGGTGGGCGGCGAGGTCCAGCTCCACGTCGGCGAAGCGCAGCGTTTCCTCGCTCAAAGCCGGCTGGGCGCGGCGCAGCACGGCGCGCACGCGGGCCGACAGCTCGGTCGGCGAGAACGGCTTGGTGATGTAGTCGTCGGCGCCGGAGTTCAGGCCGCGCACGCGGTCGCTCTCCTCGCCCCGCGCGGTGACCATGATGATGGGGATGTCGCGCGTTTTGGCGTTGCGGCGCAGCTGCCGGCACACCTCGATGCCGGACATCAGCGGCAGCATCCAGTCGAGCAGGACGAGGTTCGGCGTCTGCTCGGCGGCCAGCATCAGCGCCTCCTCCCCATCCCCGGCGACGACGGTGCGGTAGCCGTCCTTCTCCAGGTTGTAGCGCAGCAGCGTGACGAGGTCGGCCTCGTCCTCGACGATGAGGATCAGCGGTTTTCCGGTGGTCATGGAATCGCTCTTGGAAATGTGTGCGCCGCATAAGCCCCTCTCCCTTGACGGGAGAGGGGTTGGGGAGAGGGTGGTTACGGGCGGATGCCCGGAAGAAAGACTCTCTTCCGCCCTTCCGGGCGTAAATCCCCCTCTCCCCAACCCCTCCCCCGCTCTCGGCGGATCCGAAGGATCCGCCTGTCGCGGCAGCCGGATCAAAGATCCGGCGAGAGCGAGGGGGGAGGGGCTTTCCGGAAAAGCCGATGAAAAGCTCAACCGTAGCGCCCGGTGATGTAGCCCTGGGTGCGCTCGTCGCGGGGGTTGGTGAAGATCTCCTCGGTGTCGTCGCACTCCACCATCTCGCCCAGGTGGAAGAAGGCGGTGCGCTGCGACACGCGGGCGGCCTGCTGCATGTTGTGGGTGACGATGACGATGGTGTAGGCGCCGCGCAGCTCGTCGATCAGCTCCTCGATGTGCGCCGTGGCGATGGGGTCGAGCGCCGAGCACGGCTCGTCCATCAGGATCACCTCCGGGCTCACGGCGATGGCGCGGGCGATGCACAGGCGCTGCTGCTGGCCGCCGGACAGGCCGGTGCCGGGCTCGCGCAGGCGGTCCTTCACCTCGTTCCACAGGCCGGCGCGCTGCAGCGACGTCTCGACGATCTCGTCCATCTCGTCGCGGTTGGCGGCAAGGCCGTGGATGCGCGGGCCGTAGGCGATGTTGTCGTAGATCGACTTGGGGAACGGGTTCGGCTTCTGGAACACCATGCCGACGCGGGCGCGCAGCTGCACCGGGTCGACGTGGCGGCCGTAGACGTCCTCGCCCTCCAGCGTGATGGTGCCCTCGATGCGGACGTTGTCGATGGTGTCGTTCATGCGGTTCAGGCAGCGCAGGAACGTCGACTTGCCGCAGCCGGACGGGCCGATCAGGGCCAGCACCTCGTTGCCCATGATGTCCAGGTCGATGCCCTTCAGCGCCTGCTTGGCGCCGTAGAACACCTTCACGCCGCGCGCCACCATCTTGGCGTTGGCGTGGGGCTTGGTGTTGGGTTCGGTCTGCACGCGCATGGCTTACCACCGCCTCTCGAATTTCTTGCGCAGGAACACGGCCAGGCCGTTCATCAGGATCAGGAAGCCCAGCAGCACCAGGATCGCCGCCGAGGTGCGCTCGACGAAGGCGCGCTCGGGGCTGTCGGCCCACATGAAGATCTGCACCGGCAGCACCGTGGCCGAATCGGTGAAGCCCTGCGGGATGTCGACGATGAAGGCTATCATGCCGATCATCAGCAAGGGCGCCGTCTCGCCCAGTGCCCGCGCCGTGCCGATGATGATGCCGGTCAGGATGCCCGGCATGGCCAGCGGCAGCACGTGGTGCAGCACGACCTGCAGGCGCGACGCGCCGATGCCCAGCGCCGCCTCGCGGATCGACGGCGGCACCGCCTTCATGGCGACGCGCGACGCGATGATGATCACCGGCAGCGTCATCAGCGCCAGCACGAAGCCGCCCACCAGCGGGGCCGAGCGCGGCATCCCGAAGACGTTGAGGAACACCGCCAGACCCAGCAGGCCGAAGATGATCGACGGCACGGCGGCGAGGTTGTTGATGTTCACCTCGATCAGGTCGGTCCAGCGGTTCTTGGGCGCGAACTCCTCCAGGTACACCGCCGCGGCCACGCCGATCGGCACCGACAGGCCCAGGCACACCACCAGCGTCAGCAGCGAGCCGACGATGGCGCCGCCGATGCCCGCCTGCTCCGGATAGCGGGAGTCGCCGGCGGTGAACAGGGTGGTGTTGAACGCCTTGGTCAGCGCCCCGCCGGCGGTCAGCGTGTCGATGGCGCGGATCTGCAGGTCGTTCACCTTGCGCTCCGCCGCCGGCACGTCGCGCGGGATGTGGCCCTTGACGAACTGGTCGACGTTGGCCGACGCGGTCAGCCACACCGTCTGCCGGCGCCCCACCAGCGACGGGTCCGCGACGAGCATCCGGTTCAGCTCGAACGGCGCGCCGGAGGACAACAGGTCGGAGAGCTGGCGGCGCTCCGCCCGTCCGGTGGCCTCCGGGAACCGGGCGGCCAGCGCGTCGCGGATCAGCTTCATGGTGTTGGCCTGCGCCAGCACCGCCGGGTCGCGCGTTCCCTGCGGGTCGATCTCCGCCGCGTCGAAGTGGATCTCCAGCTCGATGCGCGTCTGCTGGAAGGCGGTCCATCCCTTGCCGGCGATGGAGCCCAGCAGCAGCACCAGGATCGACGCGGCGACGGCGACGGCGGCCAGCCCGGCCAGCCGGAAGCGGCGCTCGGCGGCGTGGCGGCGGCGCAGGCGCGCCTCGAAGGCGGCGCCGTGCCGGTCCGACCGGGGTGCGGCGGCCTGTTGGACGAGGTCAGTCATACTTTTCCCGGTACTTCTGGACGACGCGCAGCGCCGCGACGTTGAGCGCCAGCGTGACGATGAACAGCACGAGGCCGAGGCCGAAGGCCGACAGCGTCTTGGGGCTGTCGAACTCCTGGTCGCCGACCAGCAGCGTGGCGATCTGCGTGGTCACCGTGGTGACGGATTGCAGCGGGTTGGCGGTGAGGTTGGCGGACAGGCCGGCGGCCATGGTGACGATCATCGTCTCGCCGATGGCGCGGCTGACCGCCAGCATGACGGCGGCGACGATGCCCGGCAGCGCGGCCGGCATCACCACCTGTCTGATCGTCTCCGACTTCGTCGCCCCCAGCCCGTAGGAGCCGTCGCGCAGCGACTGCGGCACGGCGTTGATCACGTCGTCGGACAGCGAGCTGACGAAGGGGATGATCATCACCCCCATGACCACGCCCGCCGCCAGCGCCGATTCCGACGACACCGACAGGCCCAGCGCCGTCCCCACCTCGCGCACGAAGGGCGCCATGGTCAGCGCCGCGAAGAAGCCGTAGACCACCGTCGGGATGCCGGCCAGGATCTCCAGCACCGGCTTCAGCGTGCCCCGCACGCGGCGGCTGGCGTATTCGGACAAATAGATGGCCGACAACAGGCCGATGGGCGCCGCCACCAGCATGGCGATGACGGTGATCAGCAGCGTGCCGGCGAACAGCGGGATGGCGCCGAAGGACCCGGACGAGCCCACCTGATCGGCGCGGATGGCTGTCTGCGGGCTCCAGTGCAGGCCGAACAGGAAGTCCAGCGGCGGGTAGGCGGCGAAGAAGCGCAGCGCCTCGAACAGCAGCGACAGCACGATCCCGACGGTGGTCAGGATGGCGACCAGCGAGCAGACGACCAGGAAGACGCTGGCCACCCGCTCCACCTTGTTGCGGGCGCGCAGTGCGGTGGAAATGCGGTTGCGGGCGAACAGCAGGCCGGCGGTGGCGGCCGATGCCCCCAGCGCCAGCAGCATCCACTGGCCCAGGTCCATCAGCCGGTTGTGGCGCGCCGCCGCCTCCAGCAGCGCCGGGTCCGGCTTGCGGCCGGTGTTGATGCCGGCGGCGAGGTTCAGGATGTCGGCCTTCAGCAGGCTCAGCGCCTGGGCGTCGACGCCGGTCAGGCGGTCGGGCAGGGCGGCCAGCGTCAGCTGCATGACGATCCAGCCCTGCGCCGCCGTCCACACCAGGAACAGCAGGAAGGCCGGCAGCCCGGCCCACAGCGCCACGTACAGCCCATGGTAGGCCGGCACCGAGTGCAGCGCCGCCAGCCGCCCCTTGGCCCGGCCGACGGCGGTGGATCGCCCGAGCAGGTAGCCCGCCGCCGTCAGCGCGGCCAGCACCAGGAGAAGGACGGTCAGCTGCATGGATGCGTGTCCGGTGATCAGAGCTTGAGCGGGGTCAGCGCCACGGCGGCGGCGCGGACCGCCTCGCGGTCGGCCCTGGGCAGGGAGATCAGGCCCTTGTCGGCCAGATAGCCCTCCTCGCCCATGGCGCGTTCGGAGGTGTATTCGGCGATGAACTCGCGCATGCCGGGGATGACGGCGGCGTGCGCGCTCTTGACGTACACGAACAGGGAGCGGGCGACCGGGTACTTGCCCGACGCCACCGCCTCGTAGGTGGGCGTCACGCCGTCGACGTCGGCGGCCTGCAGCTTGTCGCGGTTCTGGTCCAGGTAGCTGTAGCCGAAGACGCCGAAGGCGCCGGGGTTGGCGCCCAGCTTCTGGATGATCAGGTTGTCGTTCTCGCCCGCGTCCACGTAATGCCCGTCCTCGCGCACCGACGCGCAGACGCGCACCCGCGCCTTGTCGTCGGACACCACCTGCTTCACTTCCGGCACCGCGTGGCAGCCGGCCTCCATGACCAGTTCGACGAAGGCGTCGCGCGTGCCCGACGTGGGCGGCGGGCCCAGCACCTCGATGGGGGTGTTCGGCAGCGCGGGGTCGAGTTCGGCCCAGGTGCGGTAGGGGTTGGGCACCAGCCTGCCGTTCACCGGCACTTCCTTCGCCAGCGCCTTCCACAGCACGGCGCGGGAGAAGTTCGCGGCCCGCGCGCCGCGGGTGGAGGCCAGCACGATGCCGTCGAAGCCGATCTTCACCTCGGTGATCTCGGTGACGCCGTTGCCGGCGCACTGCTCCACCTCGGACTTCTTGATGCGGCGCGACGCGTTGGCGATGTCCGGATGGGCCGGCCCGACGCCGGCGCAGAACAGCTTCAGCCCGCCGCCGGTGCCGGTGGATTCGATGACCGGCGTCTTGAACGCGCTGGTCTTGCCGAACGCCTCGGCCGCGGCGGTGGTGAAGGGGAACACGGTGGAGGAGCCGACGGCGCGGATCTGGCGGCGCGACTGCGCGCCAGCCTCTCCGCCCGGCACGGCGCAGGCGGCGACGGCCGCGAGGGCGGCGACGGCCAGCTTCCAGGTGTTCACGGACGGTCTCTCCCCGCTCTCCGATCGGTGCGCGGACCCTAGTCCCGGTATGAGACTGATTGATTACAGTTTGATGACGGTTTTATGACAGCGCGGCGATCTCGGAAAGGATGGCGGCTTTCAGCGCCGACAGGTGCTCCGTGACCGTGCGCCAGACCGTGATGTCGCTGACGCGGTGATATTCGTGCCGAAAGACGTTGCCGAGGTCGGCGATGTTGCGCCAGGGAATGTCCGGGTGGCGCTGCCTCACGTCCAGCGGCAGCCGCCGGGATGCCTCCGACAGGACCAGCAGCGCATAGCGCACCGCATAGCTGGTTCGCGTATCGGCAAGGAATGTCGCGCAGTCCATGCCGTCAACGAAGGATTCCACGGCATCGATCGCATCGCGCATGTCTTCCAGCCATTCGAGGGCGCGGTCGGCCTTCGGGTCAGAAGGCATACACCGCCTCCTGAAGGATACGCGGCGCGAGGCGTGGCCGGAGCGATGCGCGTTCGACCACGTCGGCGCCCGGCAGCAGCTCGGCGATGCGGCGGCGAAGGCCGGCGTAGGCGAAGAGATCGGGCTCCTCCCCGGCGGAGAATTCGATCAGGACGTCCACGTCGCTGCCGGGGCGTGCGGCGCCCCGCGCGACGGATCCGAACACGGCCGCGTGCCGCACGCCGACGGCGCGCAGCTCGGCTTCGCTCGCCCGCAGGCGGGCCAGCGCGCTGTTCAGGTCGGGAGGCGCAGCCCGGGTCGCCATGGCGAAGTTTCCTTGGTTCCTTCCATAAGATAACGCGTCCCAGCGCTCTGCGGCACCCGTTTCGCTCACGCCGCCCCGCGCCGCTCCGCCGCCTTCGTCTGTGCACCGGCTTCGGCCGGCAGGTAGACGGTGAAGGTGCTGCCCACGCCGACTTCGCTTTCGATGGTCATGCGGCCGCGGTGGCGGTTCAGGATGTGCTTGACGATCGCCAGACCCAGCCCGGTGCCGCCCAGGGCGCGGGAACGCGCGGCGTCCACGCGGTAGAAGCGCTCGGTCAGGCGGGGCAGGTGGGTGCGGGCGATGCCCTCGCCGTGGTCGGCCACGGCCACCGCCACCATCGGGCCGCCGCCGATGCGCGGCACGCGCACGCCGCCCATCGACGCACCGCCCGTCGACGCGGCACCGACGGCGCTGCCGTCGCTGACCGACACGGTGACCGTCACCTCGCTCTGCTCGCGGGTGTACTTGATGGCGTTGCTGATCAGGTTCTGGAACACCTGCGTCAGCTGGTCGTCGTCGCCGACCACCGGCGGCACGCTGGCCGGCGCCACGAGGCGCAGGCGGATGCGCCGCTCGTGCGCCTTAAGCTCGAAGGCGGCCAGCACGCCTTGCAGGCGCGCCACCACGTCCACCGCGCCGCCGGGGGGCATGTGCTCGTCCAGCTCGATGCGCGACAGGGACAAGAGGTCGCTGACCAGCCGCGTCATGCGGCTGGCCTGGTCGTGCATGATGCCCAGGAAGCGGTCGCGTGCGTCGTCGTCGTCGCGCGCCGGGCCGCGCAGCGTCTCGATGAAGCCCAGCAGCGTGGACAGCGGCGTGCGCAGCTCGTGGCTGGCGTTGGCGATGAAGTCGGCGCGCATCTGCTCGGACCGCTTGATGGCGGTGATGTCGTGCAGCGTCAGGATGGCGGTGCGCTCCTCCGCCGGGGCGTCAATCACCCCCTCCGTCGCGGCGGGGCGGCGGCGGCGGAAGGGCTTCACGCGCACCTCGAACATGCGCTCCACCGGCACCGGCAGGCTGAACTCCACGCTGCGCGACGCGGCCCCGCCCAGCACGGCGTCCACCGCCTCCAGGATGCTGGGGTTGCGCAGCGACGCGGCGAGGTCGCGGGTCACCATGCGCTCCCCGAACAGGGCGCGGGCGGCGGCGTTGGCGTGCTCCACCTGCCGGTGCGAGTCGACCAGCAGGAAGGGGTCGTGCAGCGCCTCCAAGATCGCCTCGTTGGCGTCCAGCTCGGCGCGGGTCTGGTCGCATTGCAGCTGGGCGCTGCGGCGCAGGCGGGTGACGGCGCTGACCACCGGGCGCAGCGGCGTGCAGATGGCCGGCGGCGTGGCGTCCTCCCCCTCGCCCAGGCGGTGGGCGTAGTCGGCGATGGCGGCGACGTCGCGCAGGAACACCCGCTCGACCAGCGCGAATCCGGCGAGCGTGACGACGGCCAGCAGCGCCAGCAGGACCGGCGGCACCGCGACGTGCAGCAACAGCAGGGCCAGCGCCACCGCGGCGGCGGTGGCGGCCAGCGCGAAGGCGACAGAAAGTTGCAGCGGCGGCGGCACGACGGGTTTCATGCGATCAGGTTGTACACCATCGCACACCCGCCGTGACGGGGTTCACAAAAGATTCATGTGGAGGCGAGGTGTTGCCCCCACCCCGACCCTCCCCCGCCGGAGGCAGGGGAGGGGGAAAGGGCTCACCACGGCAGCGAGTCGTGGGCGGCCAGCGCGGCCATGGTCACCACGTCGCTCACCGTCGCACCCATGGTGACGATCTGGGCCGGCTGGTCCAGGCCGATCAGCAGCGGGCCGAACACCGTGCCGCGCGTCATCTTCTGCAACAGCTTGGCCGAGATGTTGGCGGCGTGCAGCGCCGGCATGACCAGCACGTTGGCCGGCCCCGACAGGCGGCAGAACGGGTAGACGCGGCGCATCAGCTCGTGGTCCAGGGCCACGTCGGCCGACATCTCGCCGTCGTACTCGAAATCGACCCGGCGCGAGTCGAGGATCGACACCGCGTCGCGCACGCGGGCCACGTTCTCGCCGTGCCGGTTCTGGCCGAAGTTCGAATAGGACAACAGTGCCACGCGCGGCTCGTGCCCCATCTTGCGCGCCTTGGCGGCGGCCTGGATGGCGATGTCGGCCAGCATCTCGCTGTCCGGCACCTCGTTCACCGTGGTGTCGGCGATGAACACCGTGCGCCCGCGGTTGACCAGCACGGTCAGGCCGAACACCCGCTCGCCCGGCTTCGGGTCGAACACGCGGGTGACCTCCTCGAAGCAGACGGGGAAGGTGCGGGTCAGGCCGGTCACCATGGCGTGCGCGTCGCCCTGCGCCACCATCAGCGCCGCGAACACGTTGCGGTCCTGGTTCACCATCCGCTCGCAGTCGCGGCGCAGCACGCCCTTGCGCTGCAGGCGGCGGTACAGGAAGTCGGTGTAGCGGCGGTTGGCGTCGGACAGGCGCGCGTTGTGGATCTCCAGGTCTGTCACCGCGTGCTGGCCCATGCCGGCGAGGCGGTCCTTGATCACCTCCTCGCGGCCGATCAGCACGGGGATGCCGTAGCCGGCGGCGCGGAAGGCCAGGGCCGCGCGGATCGTCCGCTCCTCCTCGCCCTCGGCGAAGACGACGCGGCGCGGGTTGGAACGCACCTTGTCGAGGATCAGCTCCAGCGAATCGGCGGTCGGGTCCAGGCGGGTGCGCAGGTTGTTGCGGTAGCCGGTCATGTCGACGATCGGCTTGCGCGCCACGCCGCTTTCCATGGCGGCCTGGGCGACGGCGGCCGGCACGGTGACGATCAGGCGCGGGTCGAACGGCACCGGGATGATGTAGTCGGGGCCATAGCGCAGGCGGCGGCCGGAGTAGGCGGCGTCCACCTCGTCCGGCACGTCCTCGCGCGCCAGCGCGGCCAGCGCCTTGGCGGCGGCGACCTTCATCGCCTCGTTGATGGTGGTGGCGCGCACGTCAAGGGCACCACGGAACAGGTAGGGGAAGCCCAGGACGTTGTTGACCTGGTTCGGGTAGTCGGACCGGCCGGTGGCGACGATGGCGTCGGGGCGCACGGCCTTCGCCTCCTCCGGCGTGATCTCCGGATCCGGGTTGGCCAGCGCGAAGATGATGGGCTTCGGTGCCATCGACTTCACCATCTCCGGCGTCATGGCGCCCTTGGCCGACAGGCCGACGAACACGTCCGAACCGGCCACCGCGTCGGCCAGGGTGCGGTTGTCGGTCTCCACCGCGAAGGCCGACTTCCACTGGTTCATGCCTTCGGTCCGGCCGCGGTAGACGACGCCCTTGGTGTCGCACAGCGTGATGTTCTCGCGCGGGACGCCCATGTCGCAGAACAGCTGGGCGCAGGCGATGCCGGCCGCACCCGCGCCGTTCACCACCATCTTCACGTCCGCCAGGCTGCGCCCGGTGATGTCGCAGGCGTTGAT
>NZ_DASPMG010000133.1:0-34969 GCF_035627195.1 Azospirillum sp. | reverse complement strand
CCTGCGCGGCACGGGTGCCGCCGGCCGGCTGATGCAGGGCATCATGGAGCGGGCGCGCGCCGAGGGGCTGCGCGTCGTGCCGATCTGCAGCTACGCATCCCTGTGGATGCGCCGCCACCGGGAACACCACGACCTGCTGGCCTGAACCTGCTGGACGTGCCGGCGCGCGCCGGCTCCTAATCCTTCAGGACGCGCTGGCGGTGCGCCTCGCGCGCGGCGCGCGCGGCCTCGCGCCCGACGTCGCGGCGCACGTCGGCCATGCCGATCGGGATACCGGTGTCGAAGTCGCGCAGGATGAGGCTTTCGCCGCTCCGCAGGGGCTTTTCCAGGATGCCGAGCGTGCGCCCGGTTTCCGGGTCGCGGATCGTCACCATCTCGCCGGGGCGCAGTTGCGGCTCGACGACAATGACGGAACGGCCGGCGCGGTGATCGTTGATGATGATCTCGCCGGCTTGCGCCGCGCCGGCGACGAAGCCGCCGGCCAGCAGAAGGGAAGCGATGATGCGCATGGGAACCTCCAGACCGCATTGACGCACGCCGGCATCCCGCGTTCCGTGATCCCCTTCACACTTTTCGACAGAAAAATCTGGCAGCAGAGAATCAGGCCACCGACAGGACGTCCAGCCAGCTGTTGGCCGGGGCCGGCATGCGGATGCGGTAGAGGGCACCCGACTTCTGGATCTCGATCACCGATTCCGGGCTCTTGGCCCGCACGTCGGCCACCGCGGCGCGCACGTTCATCGGCAGATTGTCGACGTCGACCTCGCGGCGTGCGCCATGGTCGGACAGCAGTACGGTCGTGGGCATGCAACACCTTCCAAATCGGCCCGTCGGTCCTAGCCGAACGGGTGGGCGGACCATGCTCCTTCGCGGTTGCGGAATCGTTAACCACGGGGTGGGGGCCAACACTCCTGCCATGCGTATTACGCCGTGCTCCGTTCCGTGGTTGAATGGGCACGGCGAGGGGGCACGGAGACGCCGATGGCGGATGCGGACTTGCGCACGGCGGTGGTCGCCTGGCTGGCGGCGGTGGAGGCGGTGGAGGACGCGCGCAGCCACGGCATGCCGCGCACCGGCTTCGCGGCGCTGGGGGACGGGCTGGGCGACCTCGCCCGCATCGCCGAGGCAACGGAGGCGGGGCCCCTGCGCGAGGCCGTGCTGGCTCTGGCCGCCGCCTACGACGACCTGCGCACGGTGGCCGCCGCCGGTATCGCCGCGTCGCCCATGATCCGCCGCACCCTGGCCGAGCGCGTGGCGGCGCGGGTCGAGGCGGTGGCCGAACTCATCGCGGCGGACGATCCGGCACCATGAGGCGCCGCGACCTGACGACGGTCAGTGGATCGTCACCTTGCCGCTGGTGCCGTAGCCGGCCACGGCGCGGCTGCGGACGGAGGCGAGGCAGAAGCCGTGCCAGCACAGGTCCACCATGGCCGCCGGCACCTCGCTGACGTCGTGGCCCTCCAGCGCGTGCGTGCCCGACGCGTGCGCCATGGCGGCGCCGATGGCGTTGGCGCTGAGCGACGCGGCGGAGCCCAGCAGCTCCAGCGTCTGGCCGAGCGCACCGGCGTCCAGGCGCACGATGGCCGGGGCGACCGTCATCTCCAGCGTCGCGTTGCGCAGGCGGCCGACGGCCACGTACGCCTCCAGCAGGTCGTTGCGATCCTCGGGCCGCAGCACGGCGGTGATGACGCGGCTGCCGGACAGGCGGCCGACCCCGTCGAACTCGAACACCACCGCGCGCTCCACCTGCCGGGTGGCGGCCAGCACGGTCGCCTTGTCGGCCAGCGAGCCCATGGCGACGCGCGCCGCCTCCTCGAAGATGGTGGGGTCGCCGCCGGCCTCGGTCTGCACCACCAGCGGGCCGTCGGTCAGGGCGACGGTGGCCAGCAGGCGGGCGAGGTAATCGACGATGGTCTCGGATTCGTCGTCGCCGTCCTCGTCGCCCTGAAGGAGGTCGGTGCCCCTGCGCAGCAGGATCTCCGCAAAGCTGATGTCGTTTTCCAAGCAACCTCCTTCCGGCGCCGTGCGCGCCCACCGGTGACGCTACTAGCCCGTTTGGACCGGCGCCCGCAACAGGTCTGCCCCGTCCGGGGAGAGGGGCAGGACCGCTTGACCGCGCGCCGCGTTGACGGGACAAGGCTTCCTTTAGGGAAAGTGGAGATCGTCCATGGCCGCGCCAAGCATCGAACGTCACCCCGCCGGACTGATCGTCGAACGCGTCGGCGCGGTAGCCCGATTGACCATCGACCGGCCGCAGACCCGCAACAACCTGACGGTTGAACTGGTGGACGCGCTGGGCGCCACCATCGAGGCGCTGGGGGAAGAGGGCGGCGTGCGCGTCGCCGTCCTGCGCGGGGCGGGGGAGGCGGCGTTCTCCTCCGGCTTCGACATCGGGGCACTGGACCGGTCGGGGCAGACGGGGCCGGACGGCTTCTACGACAACGACCGCCGGCTGGACGCGGCGTTCCAGGCCATCGAGCGGGCGCCGTTTCCGGTGGTGGCCGCCATCCGCGGGCACTGCATCGGCGGCGGGCTGGAACTGGCCATGTCCTGCGACCTGCGCATCGCCAGCGACGATTCCCGCTTCCGCATGCCGCCGGCCATGCTGGGCTGGGTCTACGCGCTGAACGGGCTGCGCCGCTTCACCGGTGCCGTCGGTGCGGCGCGGGCGCGCATGCTGTTCCTGACCGGCGAAACGCTGGACGCCGCCACCGCCGCCACCTGGGGCCTGATCCATGAAGCGGTGCCGGCCGATGCGTGGGAGGCGCGCGTCGACGCGCTGGTGGAGCGCATGGCGGAAGCGGCACCCATCGCGCTGCACGGCCTGAAGCAGGCCATCGCGGCGCTGGCGCGCGGCAGCGTGGCGGAAGAAGACTTCGCCGAGCACCTGCGCCTGCGCGACCGCGCCATCGCCAGCGACGACCTGGCCGAGGGCCGCCGGGCGTTCCTGGAGCGCCGGGCACCCAAGTTCACGGGGCGGTAGACCTCGCCCCCCGCCGCGCGCCGGCCACCAGCAAGGCGCCGCCCAGGCCCAGCGCCACCAGCAGCCCGTAGGAGCGCGTGTAGCTGCCCAGCCAATCGTGCAGCAGGGCGAACGCGGTCGGCGCCACCATCACGCCCATGAAGGTGACGAACATGGCGCCGCCGGTGACGGCGCCGATGCGGCCGGGCGGGCTGAGGCGCGCGATCTCCGCCAGGAAGACGCCGTTCCAGCCGATAGCTGACACGCCCAGAACGAGGCTGGCGGCGACCACGGCAACCTGCGGCGCCCCGGCGGACAGCGCCATCATGGCCGCCGAACCGGCCACCATCAGCGCGGCGAGGCCCATCAGCACCAGCAGGCCGTCGCCGATGCGGTCGGCCACGAGGCCCCACAGGACGCGCCCGCCCACGCCCGCCGCCTGCACGGCGGCCAGCACGATGCCGGCGGTGATCAGACCGACGCCCAGTTCCGCCACCAGCAGCACCACCAGGAACCCCATCAGGCAGAGCTGCACGCCGGAGAAGCAGAAGGCCGCCAGCGACAGCCGCCGCAAGGGGGCGGATCGGCCGAGCGCCTTCAGGTCCTCCACCGGCAGGCGCAGCAGCGGGGCGGTGGGATCGCGATCCTCGTCCAGGCGGGCGCGCATGGGCTGCTCCACCGCAGCGGCGGCCAGCGAGGCGACGGCCACGGCCACCAGCGCCGCCTGCCAGCCGAACGCCGTGGCGATGGGCGGCGCCACCAGCCCGGCCGCCATGCCGCCCAGAGGCACGCCCGTCTGCTTGATGGAGAAGACGAGGTTGCGCCGCGCCGCCGGGGTGTAGCGAGCCAGCAGGTGCGAGGCCGACGGGTTCGGCAGGCCGTAAGCGGCACCGATGACCAGGGAACCCAGCGCCAGCGTCCCCACGGTGGGAATGGCCGCGATCAGGCAGCCGGCGGCGGTCGCCAGCATGGCGATCTGGCTGGTCCTGCAGGCGCCGAAGCGCTGCACGAACGCACCGCCGGACAGCGACGCCGCCATGGCGGCGAGATACAGCAGGCTGATCTGGAACCCCACCGCCGCCGCCGGCACGCCGAGGTCCGCCGCCACCTCCGGCGCCACGGCGGGCACGGTCAGCACCGCCATGGAGGCCAGCGCCTGCACCAGCGTTGCCGAGGCGACGATGCCCGTAAGGCTGGGTCGGCGGGCGTCCTGTTCGAGCGTGGGACTTGTCATGGTCCGGAACCTGCAGGGCTTGACGCCGGGTTTTCGATATGCTGAAAATATCTTCATGGATACGAATGGCAACGTCAAGACCGCGGGACGCACGCTCGACGTCTTCGAGACGTTTGAGGCGGTGCGGCGCCCGCTGTCGCTGTCGGAACTGGCGCGGAACCTGGATATCCCGGTCAGCAGCTGCCACGCGCTGGTGCGCACGCTGAAGGGGCGCGGGTATCTGTACGCGGTGGGCGAACGCGGGCTCTACCCGACGCGCCGCATCCTCGGCCTCGCCCGCACCATCGCCGCGCATGACCCGTTGCTGGAGCGGTTGGCGCCGCATTTGAAGGCGCTGCGCGACGCCACCGGCGAAACGGTGTTGTTGGGGAAACGGCAGGACGGCGCGGTGGTCTACCTGGACGTGGTGGAGGGGCCGCAGACCATCCGCTACACCGCTCAACCCGGCGACCTGAAGCCGCTGCACTCCAGCGCCATCGGCAAGGCCATGCTGGGCGAGTGCGGGGAGGCGGAACTGGGCCGGCTGCTGGCATCCCTGCCGATGCCGTGCGTGACGCCGGCCACCGTGACCGACGCCGCCCGCCTGATGGATGAGATCCGCGCCGGCCGCGCCGCCGGCCTGTACGTGACGCGCGGGGAGAACGTGCCGGACGTGATGGCGCTGGCGGCGAGTGTGCGCGTCAACGACGAACCCTACGGCATCGCCGTGGCCGGCCCGCTGGGGCGGGTCGACGCGGCGCAGGACAGCATCGCGGCGGCGCTTCGCGCCGCCATCGACCGTATTCGCGAAGGGGAGGGAATGCATGACCGCCGGTCACCTGCTGGTGGAGCGTCGTGACGGACGTCTCGACGTCGTCCTCAACCGGCCGGACAAGCGCAACGCGCTGAGCCGCGCGCTGCTGGCCGACATCCGCCGCACGTTCGACGAGCTGGCGGGCGACGACACGCTGCGCGTCGCCGTGCTGCGCGGGGCGGGCGACAAGAGCTTCGCGGCCGGCGGCGACCTGAAGGACCTGGAGGCGGTGCGCACCCTGCCCGAAGCCGAGGAGATGGCGTTCGAGGCCCGCGCGGCGCTGGAAGCCGTGCGCCGCTTCCCGGTGCCGGTGGTGGCCGCGCTGAACGGGGACGCGCTGGGCGGCGGGGCGGAACTGGCCTCGGCCTGCGATTTCCGCATCGGCGCGGCGCACGCGCGCATCGGCTTCATCCAGGGCCGCCTGAACATCGCCACCGCCTGGGGCGGCGGCGTGGACCTGATGCACATCGTCGGCCCCACCACGGCGCTGCGCCTGATGAGCCGGTCCGACATTCTGGACATGGCGGCGGCCCGCGACGTGCGGCTGGTGGACGTGGTGGCCGGCGATGATGGGCTGGACGCGGCGGTGGACGGCTTCGTCGCGCCCATCCTGAATCAGGCGCCGCAGGTGGTGCGCGCCTTCAAGGCGCTGACCAACGCGCACCGCGCCGGGGCGCCGCGCGCCGAGTTGTATGCGCTGGAAACCGAACGCTTCGCCCGCACCTGGGTGCACGACGACCATTGGGAAGCCGCCGCGCGCGCCCTGCCGGGCAAGAAATAAATGTATGGGGAGGATAGATCATGAGCCGCAGACCGGCACTCTCGACCGCGACCCCGTCCGGCATCGAGGTGCCGGTCGTGGTGACGCCCGACATGGCGGGCACGCGCGACCCTGGCCTGCCCGGGGAGGCGCCCTTCACCCGCGGCATCTTCGCCGACGGCTACCGCGGGCGGCTGTGGACGATCCGCCAGTACTCCGGCTTCGGCACGGCGGAGGAGTCGAACGCGCGCTACCGCTTCCTGCTGGAGCGCGGGCAGACCGGGCTCTCCGTGGCGCTGGACCTGCCCACCCAATGCGGGCTCGACCCCGTCGATCCCATGGCGCGGCCGGAGGTGGGCAAGGTCGGCGTCTCGCTGTCCAACCTTGCGGAGGCGGAGATCCTGTTCGACGGGATCGACCTGTCGGCCATCTCCACCTCCTTCACCATCAACGGCACGGCGGCCATCGTCTACGCCATGTACTGCGCGGTGGCCGACAAGCAGGGCGTGCCGCGCGCCGCACTCACCGGCACCATCCAGAACGACATCCTCAAGGAATACGTGGCGCGCGGCACCTGGATCTTCCCGGTGCGGCCGTCCATGCGGCTGATCGCCGACACCATCCTGTTCGCCAACAAACAGACGCCGCGCTTCAACCCCATATCCATCGCCGGCGCCCACGTGCGCGACGCCGGGGCCAGCGCGGTGGAGGAGCTGGGCTACACGCTGGCCAACGGCCTCGCCTATGTCGAGGAACTGCTGAAGCGCGGCGGCGACGCGGCGAAGTTCTGCCGGCGGTTGAGCTTCTTCTTCTACGTGCACATGGATTTCTTCGAGGAGGTGTGCAAGTTCCGCGCGGGCCGCCGGCTGTGGGCGAAGCTGCTGGAGGAGCGGTTCGGCATCACCGACCCGGACGCGCAGCGCTTCCGCTTCGGCGTGGTGTGCGGCGGCTCCTCGCTGACGGCGGCGCAGCCGACCAACAACATCGTCCGCGTCGGGCTGGAGAACCTCGCCGCTGTGCTGGGCGGGGCGCAGTCCATCTTCACTGCCGCCTACGACGAGGCGTTCCAGATCCCCACCGAGACGAGTGCGGAGATCGCGCTGCGCACGCAGCAGATCGTCGCCTACGAGAGCGGCGCCGCGCGCACCGTCGACCCGCTGGGCGGCAGCTATTTCGTGGAATGGCTGACCGACCGCATGGAGGAGGAGACCCGCAAGGTCATCGCCGACATTGACGCCTATGGCGGCGTCGTCCCGGCCATCGAGGACGGCTGGCTGCAGATGCGCATCGCCGAACGCGCGCGGGCGCGCAAGGAAGCGGTGGACCGTGGCGAGTCCGTCGTGGTGGGGCAGAACTTCTTCCGCCGCCCGGACGGCAACGAGGACCTGGGCGAGGTCTTCCGCGTGGATCCGCAGGCCGCCCGGCGCGTGCGCGAGAAGTACGAGGCGGTGAAGGCTCGCCGCGACGAGGCGGCGGTGGCGAGCACGTTGGTGGCGCTGGAGGCGGCGGCCGGCAGGGACGCCGAGAACCTGATGCCGCGCCTGATCGATTGCTGCCACGCCTACGCCACCGTGGGCGAGATGGTCGCGGCGCTGAAGCGCGTGTGGGGCGAGTTCCAGGAGCCGATCCGGCTTTAAACGCAAAAATGGGGAGGGAAACGCGATGGGTCTCAAGGGCAAGCGCATCCTCATCGCCAAGCCGGGGCTGGACGGTCACGACGTGGGGGCGAAGGTGATCGCGCTGGCGTTGCGCGACGCCGGTGCCGACGTGATCTACACCGGCCTGCGCAAGACGCCGGAATACATCGCCCGCATCGCCGTGGAGGAGGATGTGGATGCCGTGGGCCTCAGCCTGCTGTCCGGCAGCCACAACGAACTGGTGGCCGACACGCTGCGCTGCCTGCGCGACATGGGGGGCGACGACATTGCCGTGTTCGTCGGTGGCACCATACCGGCGGAGGACCACGCGGCGCTAACCGAGGCCGGCGTGCGTGGCGTCTTCACCGCCGACCGCAAGCTGGAGGACGTGGTGTCGGCGATTGAGCGGGAGTTGGGCGCATGACCGGGCCGCTCGCCGGCATCCGCATCCTGGAGGTCGGGCACATGCTGGCCGGGCCGTACTGCGGCATGCTGCTGGCCGACCTGGGCGCCGACGTGATCAAGATCGAGGCCCCCGACGGCGACATCGCCCGGCGCGTGGCACCGCACCATGTGGGGCCGCACAACACCTATTTCGCCAGCCTGAACCGCAACAAGCGCAGCGTCTGCCTGGACCTGTCGTCGCCGGACGGGCAGGCGGCGCTGGGCCGGCTGGCGGCGGGGGCGCACGGGCTGGTCACCAACATGCGGCCGGCGGTGATCCGCAAGCTGGGGCTGACCTACGAGGCGCTCTCCCGCCACAACCCGCGCATCGCCTGCCTGGCGCTGACCGGCTACGGCATGGACGGGCCGTACGCCGAGCGGCCGGCGTACGACTACGTCATCCAGGCGCTGGTGGGGATCATGGCGCTGACGGGCGATCCCGGCGGCACGCCGACCAAGACCGGCTATTCGGTGGTCGACAACTCGTCCGGCATGATGGGGGCGCTGGCGCTGCTGGCGAAGATCATCGAAGGGAAGGGCGGGCAACTGGATGTGTCGCTGTACGACGTCATGCTGTCGCAGCTGAACTATTTGGCGTCCGCCTACCTGAACGCGGGCGAGCATCCGGCGCGGCAGAAGAGCGGGGCGCACCCCTACATCGTGCCGGCGCAGATCTTCGAGACGGCGGACGGGCACCTCGTCCTGTTCATCAGCCACGACGACTTCTGGCGCCGCTTCGCCCGCGAGGTGGGGCGGCCGGAATGGGCCGAGGATCCGCGCTTCGCCACCATGGCCGCGCGCTCCGCCAACCGTGAACGGGTGCTGGACGAAGTGGCCGCCGTGCTGCGCCGTGAGGGTACGGCACGCTGGATGGAACGCCTCGCCCCGCTCGGCCTGGTGGTCGCCGGGGTGGAGCGGCTGGAGGACGCGCTGGAGGGCGAACTGGCTCGCGCCCGCGGCATGGTGGCGGAGATCCCGACGCCGGACGGCGTGCTGCGCGTCGTCGGAAACCCGATCAAGGTGCAGGGCATGACGCCCGCCTACGGCGTGCCGCCGCTGCTGGGCGAGCACAACGTCGAGCTGCTGGGAGGCGGGTGATGGACGTCGAGGTCCTGCGCCGCCGAAGGGCGCTGAGCCGCGCGCTGAGCCGGCTGGCGTCCGCCCCGGTGGCGGACGTGCTGGCGCACCATGCCGAGCGCGCGCCGCCTCGACCGGCTTGGCGGATCGGCGTCACCGGCAGCCCGGGCGTGGGCAAGAGCACGCTGATCGGCCGGCTGGCGCGCCACCGGCTGGACGCCGGACGGGCGGCGCAGATGGCGGTGCTGGCCATCGACCCGACCAGCCCGCTGACCGGCGGCTCCCTGCTGGGTGACCGCATCCGCATGGACGCGGTGGCGGACGACCCGCGCCTGTTCATCCGCTCCCTTCCCAGCCGGCGCAGCCACGACGGGCTGACCGACAACCTGCCCGACCTGCTGCTGGCACTGGAGGAGAACGGCTACGGCGAGGTGGTGGTGGAGACGGTGGGCATCGGACAGGTGGAATACACCGTGCGCACGCTGGTCGATTCGGTGGTGCTGGTCCTGCATCCGGAGGCCGGCGACGCCGTGCAGGCCATGAAGGCCGGCATCCTGGAGGTCGCCGACGTCTACGTGGTGAACAAGGCCGACCTGCCCGGCGCGCGCCGCACGCTGGCCGAAATCCGCGCCATAGCCGGCCGAACGGCGGGCGAGTCGGGCTGGACGCCGCCCGTCGTCGCCGTCGCGCAGGGCGAGGCGGACGGGTTGGCGGCCCTGGATGACGCGCTGGAGCGGCATCGCGCGTGGCTGTCCACGCGCCGTGACCCACAGGCGGTCGCTCGTGCCCGCACTCGGCAGCACGTCCTATCGCTGATCACCCGCCGTTTGGAGGAGTTGGCGGATATGGAAGATTTCGAATTGTTTGGTGGACGAATAGACGCAATCTTTGACACGATTGTGCAGCGGCTTGCCGGCGACCGACGCTGAGCAGCCACGCGCGACGGGGCAGACAAACCAAGGCCGAAGCCCCGGGCCATGCCATACACGGAGGTAACGTCCATGTGGAATCCCAGGAACGTTCTTGCGTCCGCCGTTCTGGCCGCCGGCGTGGCGCTGTCCGGCACCGCGGGTGCCGCCGAGCCGCTGAAGATCTCCCATCAGTGGAAGGCCGAGACCGACGCCCGCGACCGCGCCGCGCGGCTGTTCACCAAGGAGGTCGAGAAGCGGGCGCCGGACCTGAAGTTCCGCATCTATCCCGGCCGCTCGCTGATCCAGAACCCGCTGGCGCAGATCGACGCGCTGCAGGCCGGGCAGGTGGAGATGTCCATCTTCCCGCTGGTCTACGCGGTGGGCAAGGTGCCGGAGTTCTCCATTACCATCCTGCCGGGCCTGATCCGCGGCTTCGACCAGGCGGTGGCGCTCAAGGGCTCGCCCTACCACAAGCGGCTGCAGGAGATCGCGCACGAGAACGGCATCCACATCGTGACGTGGTGGTGGACGCCCGGCGGCTTCGCCGCCAAGGACCGCGAGATGAAGGGGCCGGAGTCGGTGCAGGGCATGAAGATGCGCGCCGCCGATCCGTATTTCGAGGCGATGCTGCAGGATGCCGGCGCCTCGGTGCACGCCATGGCCTCGACCGAGATCTACTCGGCCTTGCAGACGGGTGTGCTGGACGGGCTGCTGACCTCGTCGGAGAGCCTGGTCAGCATGCGCATCTACGAGCAGGCCAAGAACGCCACCGTGGGCGGCAAGAACGAGATCTTCCTGCTGATCCAGCCGCTGGTCATGGCCAAGAGCGCCTGGGACAAGCTGACGCCGCAGCAGCAGAAGGCCTTCGAGGAGGCCGCCACCGTCAGCGAGACCTACTTCAACGAGGAGCAGAAGAAGGCCCACGACGACCTGCGCAAGGCGTGGGAGAAGGCCGGCGGCAAGGTGCGCGAGTTGACCGACGCCGAGTACGACGCCTGGGTGGCGCTGGCCAAGAAGACCGCGTGGCCGAAGTTCGAGACCGAGGTGAAGGGCGGCAAGTCGCTCGTCCAGGTCGTGCAGGAATCGGTGCAGAAGACCAACTGACGATGAGCCCGTAGGTTGGGTTTTCGCTGGCGCTCAACCCAACCTGCGCTCTCCGTGCGGAGACATTCCTCGATGCAGTCCTTCACCAACGCCGTGAACCGGCTGTCGCGCGCGCTGGCGGTGGTGGCCTCCGTCCTGCTGGCCGCCTCCGTGCTGGTCCTCTGCTACATGGTCATGCGCCGCTACGTCGGATACTCCAGCTATTGGGAGATGGAGGTCGCGATCTACTTCGCGGTCGGCGCCACCTTCCTCGCCTCGCCCTACACCTTGCAGACCGGCGGCCATGTCGCCGTCGACCTGTGGACCGGGCTGCTGCCGGGGCGCACCAAGCGCCTGGGACAGATCCTGCTGGCGCTGGTGGGCATGGCGGTGTGCCTGTACCTCGCCTGGATCGGGCTGGGGCTGACGATCGAAGCTTTCGCGTCGGGTGAGCGTACCAACTCCATGTGGAAGCCGCCGCGCTGGCCGATGTTCGCCACCATGCCCATCGGCATGGGGCTGACGGCCCTGCAGTACGTCTGCGAAATCATGGCATTGGCGGCGCCGACCGGCGTCGGTGAGCCCGTCGGCCACGGCGGAGCGGGACACGGCCAGGGGCACGGCCAGGAACAGCCGGGGGTGCTGTCATGAGCGAATTGGAAATCGGCGGCCTGATCCTGGTTGCCACCACGCTGGTGCTGGTCTCCGGCCTGCCCATCGCCTTCGGCCTCACGGCGGTGTCCGTGGGTTTCCTGTGGACCTTCGCGGGGCCGTCCAGCCTGAACGGGCTGGCCCGCACCTTCCTCGACGAACTCAGCGGCTTCGCGCTCCTGTCGCTGCCCATGTTCGTGCTGCTGGGGGCTCTCATCGGCGCCACGCGGGCGGGGACGGAGATCTACGAGGCGCTGCACCGATGGCTGGTGCGCGTCCCCGGCGGGCTGGCCATCGCCAACATCGGCGCCTGCGGCCTGTTCGCGGCGCTGTCCGGTTCCAGCCCCGCCACGGCGGCGGCCATCGGCCGCGTCGGCGTGCCGGAGATGCTGCGCCGGGGCACGCCGGCCCATTTGGCCACGGGGGCAATCTGCGCCGGCGGCACGCTGGGCATCCTGATCCCGCCGTCGGTCACCATGATCCTCTACGGCGTGGCGACCGACACCTCGATCGGCCGGCTGTTCATCGCCGGGGTGGTGCCGGGCATCATGCTGGTGATCATCTTCTGCATCTACGCCTGGGCGGTCAGCAAATGGGGGGCGGCCGGCGCCGCGACCGTCGCCCGCGTGGCGCAGGAGCGGGTCTACACGCTGGGCGAGAAGGTGCGCGCTTCGCTGCCGGTGCTGCCGCTGTTCGGCATCATCGCCATGATCGTCTACGCCATGTACGGCGGCATCGCGACCCCGTCGGAGATCGCGGCCATCGCCGCCTTCCTGGCCTTCGTCTACGTCGCCGCCTACTACCGCGTTGTAACGCGCGAACGGCTTTGGCCGGTGTTCGGCGCGGCGGTGCGCGAATCCTGCATGATCATGCTGATCATCGCGGCATCCGCACTCTTCTCCTACATGATGTCGCTCTTGTACGTGACGCAGTCGGTGGCCGACCTCTTCGTGTCGGTGGAGATGAACCGCTGGGTCATGCTGGCGGTGATCAACGTCTTCCTGCTGGTGGGCGGGTGTTTCCTGCCGCCGGTGGCGCTGATCCTGATGACCATGCCGATCCTCCAGCCGGTGCTGGAGGCGCAGGGCTTCGACATGATCTGGTTCGGCGTGCTCATGACCATCAACCTGGAGATCGGCCTGATCACCCCGCCGGTGGGCCTGAACCTCTACGTCCTGCGCAGCGTGGCGCCGGAGGTGCCGCTGTCCACCGTTCTGTGGGGATCAATGCCGTTTGTCGTCATCATGATCCTGTTCATGGTCCTGATGTGCGTCTTCCCCGGCATCGCGCTGTGGCTGCCGAACATGATGTTCGGGGCGTGAGGGGACGGGGTCAGGCCGCCTTGCGCGGCTTGACCTCGGTGTCCAGGCGCGTGCCGAGCGCGTCCTTGGCGACTTCGATGTCGTAGTTGGCCTGGAGGTTGATCCAGAAGCGCTCACCGGTGCCGAAATAGTGGGACAGCCGAAGGGCGGTGTCGGCGGTGATGGAGCGCTGCCCGTCGAGGATCGCGGTGATCCTGGTCAGGGGCACGCCGATGTCCTTGGCGAGCCGATAGGCGGAAATGCCCATAGGGTCCAGGAACTCTTCGCGGAGGATTTCGCCGGGATGGATGGGGGCGAAGTCGGCCATGATGGACCTCGAGTGGAGGGTGCGTCTGCCGTACCTTGTGGAGTTCGAGACGAATCAAGCTGGAACGGCAGACTATCATACCCGGCGTACCGCCGTGACAACGCTGATCCAGCCGCGTTGTTTGTTATCATGCTGCGGTAGTTGAGCGGAGCACGTTGCTCTCGACTCCCGCGCGTTGTTGCGCGATGTTCACCGGGCTGGAATGTGAGTGGTTGACGATGGGATGACGCTGACGGCCAGCATAGGAGAGGGAGGGGCAATGAGCGACGAACGAACCACGGCAGCCATACTACAGCTCGCTAAGGCGGTGCGCGAATTGCAGGACGCCGTAAAATTGATCGATGAGAAACTCGATCCAATGCCGCCGGCAACCCTCCTGGGCATGTCAGCCATCCGTGTCCATCTCGCGCAGTGTGGTAGCAGTATCGAGAAGGCGGTCGATCTCCTGGAGAGAAATTAATGCCGGAAGCGGTTGAGCCTCAGGAGCCGGATTATAGCATTCTTGACCGGCGTATAAGCCGCGCCCTTGAGCAAAGGGGTGTCGAGAGCGGCATTGTCACCGGGGACGGCGGGGGCCATATTGGCGGCATGAGCGATCGGGTCAGCAAGCTTGAAGGCGCAATGGATGGGGTGAAACACGCCCAGACGTCGCTGCTGGCCGTCGTGTCAATCGTAGGCGGCGTCGCGCTGGCGGTGGTAGCGCTCATCGCAACCCTTCAAATTTTTACCCTGACCGAAATTGGCGGGATCGAGGACACAATTCGGGAAGAGTTTCGCGCTCTCAGGGCTGAGTCTGCCGCTCAGACCAGCGCCATTGCGAATGCAGTCACCGCGACCAAGCAGCAGGCCCCGCAAGTGATCCTTGTCCCGGGACCTTACCCAGCCCCGGCCCAGCAGTAAGTTTGGACTGTTGATAACCGAAAGCGGGTGCCACACGGCACCCGCTTCTTTTGTACCTCGAAACGCCCCTACACCGTGTAGATGATCCGCAGCGCACCCCAGTGCCGGCCGGCGACCATGATGGGGGCGGCGACGTCCTTGAACAGCAGGTGCTTGCCGCCGCCCATGTCGCGCCGGTAGGTCTGCACCAGGAAGGCGGCGCGGTTGCCGCAGGCGCGCACCGCCGTGCGGTCCTTGAACAGGCGCCGGTTGCGGCAGTTGGAGGCGTTCCAGGCCGGGTCGCCGGGGCGTTGCGGCTGGGCGAACTTGCGGTCCACCGCCGCGAGATAGCCGTTGCGGTCGAAGGAGCCGGTGGCCGCGATGCGCGGGTCGGTGGCCGTCACCGCCTCCAGCAGCGGGATGGCGAAGCCGTCGAACAGGGCGGTGAAGGCCGTGGTGTACTGCTGCGGGTCGGTGCCGGGGATAGGTTGGTAGCGGTCGTCGAACAGGGCGCTTTCCGTGATCTCGCCGCGCGCGATGGCGGCCTCCAGCTTCTCGGCGATGCTGCCGGCCGTGGTCATGGCGCGCTGGACGAAGGGCGTGTCCGGCCCCTCCACCCCGGCGTTGGCAGTCAGGCCGATCAGCGTCTCCGACATGTCCAGCAGCGCCTCGGCGCGCTTGGCGATGACCTTCATGTTGTCGTCGGAGCGCTGGACGTCGCTGGACAGGTTGGTCATGCGGTCGCCGAACTCGGCACTGCGGCCGCCGATCTGCAGGGCGGCGCTGGCGATCTCGTCGGCGCCGGCCTCGATCTCGTGCAGGGCGTCGTCGGTGGCGGCGTAGCTGTCGCTGATGGCGTCGGTGGCGTCGCGGGCGGACGCCGCCTTCTGCTGGCTGTCCAGCGCGTGCTGCGCCAGCGCCGTCAGTTTGGTGGACAGCGCCTTCACGGTGGCGCCGATCTCGTCCGTGGCGTCGCTGGTCTGCCGGGCCAGCACCTTCACCTCCTGCGCCACCACGGCGAAGCCGCGCCCGGCGTCGCCGGCCCGCGCCGCCTCGATGGTGGCGTTCAGCGCCAGCAGGTTGGTCTGCTTGGAGATGCTGGAGATCGAGCCGGCGATGCGCGAGATGCGCTGCACCGTGTCGTCCAGCCCGCCGGCCTCCTGCGCGATCTGGTCGACGACGGCGACCAGCGAATGGATGGTCTCCAGCGCCTGCTTCAGCGTGGTGCGCGAGGCGGCGGTGCGCGCCTTGGCGCGGGACCCGGCCTCGCGCGCGGCGTTCACCGCGCGCTCGATGCGGGTGCTGGACTGCGCCATCTCCGTCGCCGCGACTTGCAGGGTTCCGAAGACTTCCGCCTGCTGGTCCAGCCGGGCGCTCACGTCCTCGACGTTGCCGACGATGTCGGCGACTTCGAGCCCCAGGCGGCCGGCCTCGACCGCCACCTTGGATACGACGTCAATATTTGCCAAATTCGACACAATTTCCTCCCCATGTCCGTCGCGGGTCTTGGCGCCCGCTGTGGTGACCATTGTCCGGGTCGGATACTTTTTGTCACGTTGACAATGCGCCGTCAATCGCAGGTGGCGCGATACCGCTCGATGGTGGTGCGCAGGTCGTCGGGGATGGGGACGGAGGTGTGCGACTCCAGCGACATGGTGACCAGAACCAGCCGGCCGGCGAGGCGGGGCTTGCCGGCGATCTCGCCGACGATGCGCAGCTTGAGCGACGAGCGGCCGACGTGCTCCACCACCACGCCCAGCGTCAGCGTCTCCCCCATCCAGCAGGGGCGCATGAAGTCGCATTCCGCGTGCACGGTGGGCAGGCCCAGGCGGCGCTTCAGGATGGTGTGGGCGTAGTCGATGCCCAGCCCGTGGGTGAACCAGTCCTCGACCAGCGCGTTGAACAGGTCGAAGAAGTTGGGGAAGTAGACGATGCCGGCCGGGTCGCAGTGCGAGAAGCGGATCGGCCGGTGCACGCGGAAGGCGGCGGCGGGCAACGGCTGGACGGCAGGCTCGGTCATCGGGGCACTCTCGCAGGGGGCGCTTCGCTCAGCGATAGTTTGCGTCCGCTGATAGTTGCCGGGCAATGACGATCTTCTGAACCTCGCTGGCACCTTCGTAGATGCGCAGCGGGCGGATCTCGCGATAGAGCGTTTCCACGATTTGCCCGCGCGTGACGCCCAGCCCGCCGAAGATCTGCACGGCGGCATCGATCACCCGCTGAGCCGCCTCGGTCGCGTAGAGTTTCGCCATGGCCGCCTCGCGCGTGACTCGGGGCGCACCGGAGTCCTTCGTCCAGGCGGCGCGGTAGACCAGCAAGGCGGCGGCGTCCACCTCGGTGGCCATGTCGGCCAGCTTCGCCTGCGTCATCTGCAAATCGCCCAGGGGAGCGCCGAACAGGCGGCGCGAGCCGGCGTGCCTCACCGCCTCGTCCAGCGCGCGGCGGGCGAATCCGAGTGCCGCGGCGCCGACGGTGGAGCGGAACACGTCCAGCGTCGCCATGGCGATCTTGAACCCCTCGCCGGGCTGGCCCAGCAATCGGCCGGCCGGCACGCGGCAGCCGTCGAACCGCAGGGTGGCGAGCGGATGCGGGGCGGTCACGTCGATGCGCGCGGCGACGCCGAGCCCCGGCGAATCGGCGTCGACGATGAAGGCGGACAGGCCCTTGGCCCCCGGCGCCTCGCCGGTGCGGGCGAAGACCACGTAGTGGTCGGCGATGCCGCCGTTGGAGATCCAGGTCTTGGCGCCGTCCAGCACCCAGCCGTCGCCGTCGCGCCGCGCCGTGGTGGCCGTGGCGGCCACGTCGGACCCCGCCTCCGGCTCCGACAGGGCGAAGGCGGCGATGGAGTCGCCACGGCCGACGCGGGGCAGGTACGCGTCCTTCTGCGCGTCGGTGCCGAACAGGGTGATCGGCCCGGTGCCCAGCCCCTGCATGGCGAAGGCGAAGTCGGCCAGCCCGGCGTGCCGCGCCAGCGTCTCCCGCACGAGGCAGAGCGAGCGGACGTCGAGCCGCTCGTGCACCCCGCCGTGCGAGGCCGGCACGGCGTAGCGCAGCCAGCCGGCGCCGCCCAACGCCTTCACCAGCGCCCGGCAGGCGCCGTCCAGGTCGTCTTCGGCCGCGTGCGCCAGAGCCGGCACGGTGGCCGCCGCCCAGGCGTCCAGGTCTTCGGCCAGGTGGCGGTGGTGGTCCTCGAAGAAGGGCCAGGACAGGAAGCTGCGGTCGGGCATCGCCTTAATTCCCCTCGAACACGGGGGCGCGTTTGGCGGCGAAGGCTTCGAAGGCGCGGCGGAAGTCCTGGGTGGCCATGCAGAGCGCCTGCGCCTCGGCCTCCGCCTCGATGGCCTCGTCCACGCCCATGTTCCATTCCTGGTGCAGGGCCTTCTTGGTGATGCCGTGCGCGAAGGTCGGGCCGTCGGCGAGGCGCTTGGCCATGGCGGTGGCCTCGGCCAGCAGGTCGGCGGGCTCGCACAGGCGGTTGTAGAAGCCCCAGCGCTCCGCCTCCACGCCGTCCATGGCGCGGCCGGTGTACAGCAGCTCCGCCGCGCGGCCCTGGCCGATGACGCGCGGCAGCAGGGCGCAGGCCCCCATGTCGCAGCCGGCGAGGCCGACGCGGGTGAACAGGAAGGCCACCTTGCTGGCCGCCGTGCCGTAGCGCAGGTCGGACCCCAGCGCGATCATGGCGCCGGCCCCGGCGCACACGCCGTCGATGGCGGCGACGATCGGCTGCGGGCAGGCGCGCATGGCCTTCACGAGGTCGCCGGTCATGCGGGTGAACTTCAGAAGGTCCGGCATGGCCATCTTCGTCAGCGGCTCGATGATCTCGAACACGTCGCCGCCGGAGCAGAAGTTGCCGCCGGCGCCCGTCACCACCACGGTCTTGATGGTCTCGTCGTGGTAGAGGGCGCGGAAGGTGTCGCGCAGTTCGGCGTACGACTCGAAGGTCAGCGGGTTCTTCTTCTCCGGCCGGTTCAGCGTCACCGTGGCGACCTTGCCGTCGACGGACCACAGGAAGTGCTTGGCCTGATAGGTGCTGAGATCCGCACTCATGGCTTCTCCCTTCTCGCGATGCTGTTCCGGGCGGACTGCTTCACCTTGCCCAGCAGGTCCATGAGCTGTCCGGCCTCCTCGTGCGACAGGCCGGACAGCAGGTCGCCGATCCAGCCCTCGTGCACCTGGGCCATGGCCAGGAAGGCACGGCGGCCGGCCGGCGTCAGGCGGACCAGCGTCGCCCGGCGGTCGGTGGGCGACGGCTCGCGCGCCACCAGCCCCTCCGCCATCAGGCGTTCGGTGATGCCGGTGACGTTGCCGTTGGACACCATCAGGCGTTTCGACAGTTCCCCCATGGTCAGGCCGGCCGGGGCGCGTTCCAAAGCGGCCATCAGGTCGAACTGCGGCAGCGTCACCTCCAGCGTCTCGCGCAGGCGGGTCCGCACCTCGTTCTCGATGAGGTTGGAGCAGGTCAGCAGGCGCAGCCACAGCCGCAACTCCGGCTTGAAGCGCTCGGCGTCCGTCTCGTAGTCGGTGGCGGGCAGGGGGGCAAGATCGTCCATGGCGGCGGCGTCGCTCATTCCGGCATCCGTCAATCCGGCACCACGGCGGTGGCCTCGATCTCCACCTTCGCGCGCGCCTCGACGAGGCGGACCACCTGCACCACGGCCATGGCCGGGAAGTGGGCGCCCATCACGGCGCGGTAGGCGGCGCCGATCTCCTTCAGCGAGGCGCGGTACTCCTCCACGTCCGTCACGTACCACGTCATGCGCACGACGTGTTCCGGCGCCGCGTCGCCAGCGCGCAGGACGGCGACGATGTTGGTGAGCGCCTGATGCACCTGGTCGGCGAGGGCGTCGCTGCGGATCTCCTCCCGCTCGTCCCAGCCGATGACGCCGGCGGTGAAGACCATGCGCCCGCGGGCGGAGACACCGTTGCTGTAGCCCTTGGGACGCGGCCAGTCGGGTGGGTTCAGGAACTGCATGGGGGCGCCTTTCTGACGGTCGTGTTTGGGCCCGCTTCCAGATATGTGATATCTCAAACAAATCGGCCCGTCCACGGCAAAGCGACCGTGACCGCCGTCCGGGCGAGCCGTCGCTGAAATGGCGTATATACTGGACGAACGGCCTATCCGAAGGGAGGCTTGACGGCGAAATCCGTCGGCGCATAGGATATTTTCAATTTCAAGCATGAGGGTGCCATGCGGCCGTTGCAGGGACGTCATGCCGTGGTCACCGGCGGCGGTACCGGCATCGGTCTGGCCGTTGCGCAGGCGCTGGCCGGGCTGGGCGCGGCGGTGACGGTGATGGGGCGGCGGGAGGAGCCGCTGGCCGCCGCCGTCGAGGCCCTGCGGGCGGAGCATGGGGCCGAGGCGCAGGCGGTGCCCTGCGACGTGACGGACGAGGGGCGGGTGAACCGGGCGTTTGCCCAGGCGCGCGCCGGGCTCGGCCCCGTCTCGGTGCTGGTGAACAACGCCGGGGCGGCGCGCAGCGCGCCGTTCCTGAAGACCGGGCCGGACCTGTGGGGGGAGATGCTGGCGGTAAACCTGACCGGCGCCTACCTATGCACCCGCGCAGCACTGCCGGACATGCTGGAGGCCGGGTTCGGGCGCGTGGTGTCGGTGGCCTCCACCGCCGGGCTGACCGGCTATCCCTACGTTACCGCCTATTGCGCGGCCAAGCACGGGCTGGTCGGCATGACGCGCGCGCTGGCGCTGGAGACGGCGCGCACGGGGGTGACGGTGAACGCGGTGTGCCCGGGCTTTACCGACACCGACCTCGTCGCCGAGTCCGTGCGCACCATCACCGCCAAATCCGGCCGCAGCGCGGAGGAGGCGCGCGGCGCGCTGGCCGCGCACAACCCGCAGGGACGGCTCGTGACGCCCGCCGAAGTCGCCGAGGCGGTGGCGTGGCTGTGCCTGCCGTCCTCGCAATCCATGACCGGTCAGGCCATCGCCGTCGCCGGAGGGGAGGTGATGCCGTGAAGATCGCCTGCATCGGCGGCGGCCCCGCGTCGCTGTACTTCGCCATCCTGATGAAGAAGCGCTTCCCCGACGCGCTGATCCGCGTGTTCGAGCGCAACCCGGCCGACGTCACCTGGGGCTTCGGCGTCGTCTTCTCGGACGCCACCATGGAGGTGTTCGCCGAGGCCGACCGCGAGAGCTATGACCGGATCATCGAGAGCTTCGCGCACTGGGACGACATCGACGTCCACTACAGGGGCGAGGTGATCCGGTCCAAGGGCCACGGCTTCGCCGGGCTGGCGCGCATCCGCCTGCTGCAAATCCTCACCGAGCGCGCCCGCGGCCTGGGCGTGGAGGTGGATTTCGAGACGGAGGTGTCGGACGTCGGCCAGTTCGCCGGCTGGGACCTGATCGTCGCCGGCGACGGCGTGAACAGCGTGGTGCGCGACCGCTACCGCGACGAATTCCAGGTCGACATCGACTGGCGCCGCAACAAGTTCATCTGGCTGGGCACCGACAAGCCGTTCGAGACCTTCACCTTCTACTTCCAGGAGAACGATCACGGGCTGTTCCGCGCGCACTGCTACCAGTTCGCCGAAGGGCGTTCGACCTTCATCGTCGAGTGCACGGAGGAGACGTGGGCGCGCGCCGGCCTGGACCGCGCGACCGAGGCCGACAGCGTGGCCTACTGCGAGCGGCTGTTCGCCGAACCGCTGGCCGGGCACCGGCTGATCTCCAACAAGTCGATCTGGCGCACCTTCCCGCGCGTGAAGAACGGGCGCTGGCACCACGGCAACATCGTGCTGCTGGGCGACGCGCTGCACACCGCGCACTTCTCCATCGGCTCCGGCACCAAGCTGGCGATGGAGGACGGCATCGCGCTGGCCAAGGCCTTCGCCGAGGAACCGACGGTGGCCGGCGCGCTGGATGCGTTCGAGCGCGACCGCCGCCCGGTGGTGGACAGCCTGCAGCGCGCGGCCCAGGTCAGCATGGAGTGGTTCGAGGACGTCGAACGCTATTACGGCAAGCTGGAGCCGCTGCAGTTCGCCTACTCCATGCTGACGCGCAGCCTGCGCATCACGCACGAGAACCTGCGCCTGCGCGATCCGGCGTTCGCGCGGCGCGTCGACGACTGGATCGCCGACCGGGCGGAGGAACAGGCGCGCGTGAAGATCACGCACCGGCCAGCCCCGCCCATGTTCACGCCGTTCCGCCTGCGCGACATGGTGGTGAACAACCGCGTCGTCGTCTCGCCCATGTGCATGTATTCGGCCGAGGACGGCACCATCGACGACTGGCACCTCGTCCACCTGGGCAGCCGCGCGGTGGGCGGCGCCGGCCTCGTCATCACCGAGATGACCGACGTCAGCCGCGAGGGCCGCATCACCCCCGGCTGCGCGGGCATGTACAAGCCGGAGCACGTCGGCGCGTGGCGGCGGCTGACCGGCTTCGTGCACCGCTACACGGACGCGAAGATCGGCCTGCAGATCGCCCACGCCGGTCGCAAAGGCTCGACCAAGCTGATTTGGGAGGGGATCGACCAGCCCCTGGAAGACGGCAACTGGGAGCTGATCGGCCCGTCGCCCGTCCCCTACGCCGAGGTCAACCAGGTGCCCCGCGAGATGACGCGCGCCGACATGGACCGGGTGCGCGAGGACTTCGTGCGCGCCACCCATATGGCGGAGGAGGCGGGCTTCGACCTGATCGAGGTGCACTTCGCGCACGGTTACCTGCTGTCCACCTTCCTCTCCCCGCTGACCAACCGGCGCGCGGACGACTACGGCGGAAGTCTGGAGAACCGCATGCGCTACCCGCTGGAGGTGTTCCGGGCGGTGCGCGCCGCGTGGCCGCAGCACAAGCCGGTGTCGGTGCGCATCTCCGCCACCGACTGGGTGCCGGACGGCTTCACCGCCGCCGACGCGGTGGAGGTGGCGCGACGACTGAAGGCGCTGGGCTGCGATATCGTCGACGTGTCGGCCGGGCAGGTGGTGGTGGAGCAGCAGCCCGTCTACGGCCGCCTGTTCCAGACGCCGTTTTCCGACCGCGTGCGGCTGGAGGCCGACATCCCGACCATGACGGTGGGCAACATCCAATCCTACACCGACGTGGACACCATCGTGGCGGCGGGCCGCGCCGACCTGTGCGTGCTGGCCCGCGCCCACCTGTACGACCCCTACTGGACGCGCCACGCGGCGGCCGAGGCCGGCTACCCGCTGCCGCTGCCCAAGCAGTACTGCTCGATCCAGAACTACCGCCCGCGCTTCACGTGACGACCCCGTAGGTTGGGTTGAGCCGCAGGCGAAAACCCAACGGTCTTTCCGGCGCGCGGACGTTGGGTTTTCGCTGGCGCTCAACCCAACCTACGGGTGAACGCCGATTGGAAGGGAAGAGCCGCCATGCCCCAGGATGGTCCCGTTCCTGTATCCGTCGCCGACACCTTCGTGGCCGACCACCTGCCGCCGCCCGACCTGTGGCCGGTGATCGACACGACCCGGCCGCCGCTGTCCGATTACCCCGAGGATCTCAACGCCGCGGTGGCGCTGCTGGACGACATGGCGGCGTCGGGGCACGCGGAGCGGCCGGTGCTGCACTTCGGCGGCTCGGTGTGGACCTACGCCGACCTCAAGGACCGCGCCGACCGCATCGCGCGGGTGCTGGTGGAGGACATGGGGCTCAGGCAGGGCAACCGCGTGCTGCTGCGCGGCCCCAACAACCCGATGATGGTCGCCGCGTGGTTCGCCGTGCTGAAGGCCGGCGGCGTGTGCGTCGCCACCATGCCGCTGCTGCGGGCGCGGGAGCTGACCTACATCGTCGACAAGGCGCGCATCACGCACGCGCTGTGCGACCACCGTCTGGCCGAGGAGCTGGAGCAGACGCGCGCCGACGCGCCGACGCTGGCGCGGGTGGCGCTGTTCTCGCCGCTGGGCGACGGTGGGGCGGATCTGGACACGGCGATGGCGGGCAAGCGGGCGGGCTTCGCCAACGCCATGGCCGGGCGCGACGCGCCGGCGCTGATCGCCTTCACCTCCGGCACCACGGGGCAGGCCAAGGGCACGGTGCACTTCCACCGCGACCTGCTGGCGATCTGCGACCTGTTTCCCAGGCAGATCGTGAAGGTGCGCCCCGACGACGTTTTCTGCGGCTCGCCGCCCCTGGCCTTCACCTTCGGGCTGGGGGCGCTGGTGCTGTTCCCCATGCGCTATGGCGCGTCCAGCGTGCTGGTGGAAAAGCCGTCGCCGCAGGCGCTGCTGGAGGCCGTCGCCCGGCACCGCGCCACCGGTCTGTACACGGCCCCGACGGCCTACCGCGCCATGCTGGATCTGGTGAAGCAGCACGACCTGTCGTCGCTGCGCGTCTGCGTCTCGGCCGGGGAGCACCTGCCGCACGCGACGTGGGAGGCGTGGCGCGACGCGACGGGGCTGCGCATCGTCGACGGCATCGGCGCCACGGAGATGCTGCACATCTTCATCTCGCGGCGCGACGACGACGACCGCCCCGGCTCGACCGGACGGGTGCTGGACGGGTACGAGGCCGCCATCATGGACGCCGACGGCAACCCGTGCCCGTCGGGCGTGGAGGGGCACCTCGCGGTGCGCGGCCCCACCGGCTGCCGCTACCTGGACGCGCCGGAGCGGCAGGCGGGGTACGTGCGGGCGGGCTGGAACTACACCGGCGACGTCTTCCGCCGCGATGAGGACGGGTACTTCTGGTACGTGGCCCGTGGCGACGACATGATCATCTCCGCCGGCTACAACATCTCCGGTCCGGAGGTGGAGGGGGCGCTGCTGGAACACCCGAAGGTGCAGGAGTGCGCCGTGGTCGCCAGTCCGTGTCACGAGCGCGGGCACGTGGTGAAGGCCTTCGTCGTCCTGCACGATCCGCGCGACGCCACGCCCGATACGGTCGCCGAGCTGCAGGCCTTCGTGAAGGCGCACATCGCCCCCTACAAGTACCCGCGGCAGGTGGAGTTCGTGGACGCCCTGCCCAAGACCGAGACCGGCAAGATCCAGCGCTTCCGCCTGCGCAAGATGGAAGAGGAGCGGGCGGGCGGGTAGGCCGCGCGGCGATCGGGCAGGGCCCGCACCCGCCCGGACGGGCAGCCTGCCCAAACGGGTGGGTTTTCCCCCGCTCAGGAGAGAATGCCATACTGCCCGGAGGGACGTTCCGGCGGGGGCACCAGTCCTATACCTTCACCGTCACAGCACGGTGGGCCCGACGCCGGACCGTGGCGTGGCCCAGAAGGGAAGGACCCGATGCCGTTCAGGGACAACACCACTCTCGCCCAGTACCTCCTCGCCGAAAGCCGCAAGAACCCGGACATCGGCACCGACCTCGTGGCGCTGATCCTCGACGCCTCGCGCGCGTGCAAGCTCATCTCCAAGCTGGTGGCGCAAGGGGCGCTCGCCAACGTGCTCGGCAAGGCCGAGGGCGTGAACGTCCAGGGCGAGGAGCAGGCCAAGCTCGACGTCATGAGCGACGACACGTTCCGCCGCTCCACCGAATTCGGCGGCCACGTCTGCGCCGTGGCGTCGGAGGAGCAGGACGAGCCCGTCCCGGTCCCGCCCGAGTACCCGCGCGGTGAGTTCCTGCTGCTGTACGATCCGCTCGACGGGTCCTCCAACATCGACGTGAACGTGGCGGTGGGCAGCATCTTCTCCGTCCTGCGCATGCCGCGGCCGGGGAAGGAGGCGGTGGCGGAGGACTTCCTCCAGCCCGGCACCCGGCAGGTGGCCGCCGGCTACGCCATCTACGGCCCGTCGACCATGCTGGTGCTGACGGTGGGCAACGGGGTGGCGGGGTTCACGCTGCACCCGCTGATCGGCGACTTCGTGCTGACGCACCCGAACATCACGGTGCCGGCGCAGACGCAGGAGTTCGCCGTCAACGCCTCCAACAGCCGCTTCTGGGAGCCGCCGGTCAAGCGCTACGTCGAGGAGTGCATGGCGGGCACGGAAGGGCCGCGCGGCAAGGACTTCAACATGCGCTGGATCGCCTCGATGGTGGCGGAGGCGCACCGCATCCTGATGCGCGGCGGCGTCTTCATGTACCCGCGCGACACCAAGAAGCCGCTGCGGCCGGGCCGCCTGCGCCTGATGTACGAGGCCAACCCCATCGCGCTCATCATGGAGCAGGCCGGGGCGGCGGCGTCCACCGGCACCGAGCGCATCCTGGAAGTGACGCCCTCCGACCTGCACCAGCGCATCCCGCTGATCTTCGGCTCACGCGAGGAGGTGGAGCGGATCGAGGCGTACCACCGCGACAGCGCCATCCCCAAGGCCGATACCCCCCTGTTCAACGCCCGCGGCCTGTTCCGCGCGGCCCTCTGAAGGCAAGGTGCCCCATGTCGGAAAAGCATCCCATTGTCGCCATCACCGGGTCGTCCGGGGCCGGCACCACCTCGGTCACCCGCACCTTCCAGGAGATCTTCCGCCGCGAGGCGGTCCAGGCCGCCATCATCGAGGGCGACAGCTTCCACCGCTACGACCGCGCCCAGATGAAGCAGATGATGGCCCAGCGGGTGGAGGCCGGCGACCAGACCTTCAGCCACTTCGGGCCGGAGGCCAACCTGTTCGAGGAGCTGCAGGACCTCTTCCGCAGCTATGGCGAGACCGGCACCGGCCGGCGCCGCAAGTACCTGCACGACGAGGCGGAGGCCGCCCCCTACGCCCAGCCGCCCGGCACCTTCACCGCGTGGGAGGACCTGCCGCCCAGCGACATGCTGTTCTATGAAGGGCTGCACGGCGCCATCGCAACGGACACGGTGGACGTCTCGCGCTATCCCGACCTGCTGATCGGCGTGGTGCCGGTGGTGAACCTGGAGTGGATCCAGAAGATCCACCGCGACAAGGCCACCCGCGGCTATTCGACGGAGGCGGTGACCGACACCATCCTGCGGCGCATGCACGACTACGTGCACTACATCTGCCCGCAGTTCACCCGCACGCACGTGAACTTCCAGCGCGTGCCGACGGTGGACACCTCCAACCCCTTCATCGCCCGCACGATCCCCACGGCCGACGAGAGCTTCGTGGTGATCCGCTTCGCCAACCCGCGGGGGATCGACTTCCCCTACCTGCTCAGCATGATCCACGACAGCTTCATGTCGCGCGCGAACACCATCGTGGTGCCGGGCGGCAAGATGGAGATGGCCATGCAGCTGATCTTCACGCCATTCATCTGGCGCCTGATGGAGCGCCGGAAGGCCGTGATTCGGTGATTTCGGGAAAGGGGGCGTAGGTTGGGTTGAGCCGCAGGCGAAGCCCAACGTGTTCGCGGTGCGAAGGGTGTTGGGCTTCGCTGACGCTCAACCCAACCTACGCCGCTCCTCCTGTCAGTTCCGTCCGCCCAGCAGCCCGCGCGCGATCACCTGGGCCTGGATCTCCGCGGCACCTTCGAAGATGGACAGGATTCTTGCGTCGCACAGGACGCGGCTGATCGGGTATTCCAGGGCGTAGCCGTTGCCGCCGTGGATCTGCAGGGCGCAGTCGGCGTTGCTCCAGGCCACGCGGGCGGCCAGCAGCTTGGCCATGCCGGCCTCGATGTCGCAGCGCCGGCCGCTGTCCTTCTCGCGCGCCGCGAAGTAGGAGAGTTGGCGGGCCATCATCGTCTCCGCCGCCATCATCGCCAGCTTGCCGTGCACGCGCGGGAAGGCGATCAGCGCCTTGCCGAACTGCTGGCGCTGCTGGGCATACGCCGCCCCCAGCTCCAGCGCGGTCTGCGCGACACCCAGTGCACGGGCCGCCGTCTGGATGCGGGCACTCTCGAACGTCTCCATCAGCTGCTTGAAGCCCTGGCCCTCGACACCGCCCAGCAGCGCGTCGGCGGGCACGGTGAAGCCGTCGAAGCCGATCTCGTACTCCTTCATGCCGCGGTAGCCGAGCACGCGGATCTCCGTGCCGCTCATGCCCTCGGCCGGGAAGGGGGTGTCCTCGGTGCCGCGCGGCTTCTCGGCCAGCAGCATGGACAGGCCCTTGTAGCCGTCGGTCGCCGGGTCGGTGCGCACCAGCAGCGTCATCAGGTCGGACCGCGCGCCGTGCGTGATCCAGGTCTTGGCGCCGAACACGCGGTAGACGTCGCCGTCGCGCACCGCGCGTGTGCGGAGGCTCCCGAGGTCGGAGCCGGTGTTGGGTTCGGTGAACACGGCGGTGGGCAGGATCTCGCCGGACGCGATGCGCGGCAGCCAGCGCGCCTTCTGCTCCGGCGTGCCGGCGGAGCGGATGAGTTCTCCGGCGATCTCCGAGCGTGTACCGAGCGAGCCGACGCCGATGTAGCCGCGGCTCAACACCTCCGACACCAGGCACATGGCGATCTTGCCGAGGCCGAGGCCGCCGTGCTCCTCCGGCACCGTCAGGCCGAAGACGCCGAGTTCCGCCATCTTGTCGATGAGGCTGAGCGGGATCAGCTCGTCCCGGTCGTGGATGCCCTGGGCGAGCGGCGCCACCTCCGCGTCGGCGAAGCGCACGAAGGTGTCGCGCATCATCTCCAGCGTCTCGTCGTCGAGCGCGGAGGCGCCGTAATGCCCGTCGGCCACGGCGTGGCTCAGGGCGGCGCGGGCGGCGTTCAGCCCCTCCGGCTCGGCGAGGCGGGCGAGGCCGGAGTCGGCGACGAAGCGCGCCACCGTATCGGCGTCGATGCCCAGGTCGGACGGGCGGGCGAACTCCGACTGGCTCATGGCGATGCCGCCAGCCAGCTGGCCCAGGTACTCGGCGAAGCCCAGGCGCAGGATGGCGCGCTCCGCGTCGCCGAAGCGGCCGGTGGCGTCCAGACGCTCCGCCCAGCCCAGCGTCTGGCGCAGCGCCTCCACATAGGTCGCCTGCCACGCGAGGCCGTGCACGGCGTGCTGGTGCGCCTCCAGCGCCGCCGGATCGGCGCGCCCGCCGGGAGCGACCAGGGCGGCGACGCCGGAACGGCCGGCGGCGGTCAGGGCTTCGGCCGCGGCGAGGGCGGCGCGGCAGGCGGGGATCAGGCTCTCCATGATCAGGCTTCCTTGGGGCCGGCGACGGTGCCGGCGTCATGCAGGCGGCCGATCTCGGCCGAGGACAGGCCCAGCACGTCGGCCAGGACGGCGTCGGTGTGCTCGCCCAGGCGCGGGGCCGGGCGGTAGGTTTCGCGGGGCGCGGCGCCGAAGGCGAGGGGGGAACCGGGCACCATCACCGGGCCGACGCCCGGCTGCTCGATCTGCTGGAACAGCGGGTTGGCGGTGGAGCAGCGCGGGTCCTCCGCCACCAACTGGGCGAAGTCCTGGTACGGCCCCCACAGCACACCGGTGCCGTCCAGCGCGGCGCGCACCTCGTCCAGCGTGCGGGCGGCGAACCACGGGGCGAGCACGGCGTTGATGGCGTCGCGCGCCTTGAACCGGCCGCCCTCGTCGTCCAGGTCCACGTCCATCAGCGGCCCGATCATGGCCAGCTTGTCGGCCAGCCCCGTGGCCTTGCCCAGTGCGCGCCACTGCCGGTTGGAGATGGCGACCACCATGGCCCGGCGCCCGTCGCGGGTGGGGAAGTCGCGGCCGTAGGCGCCGTACAGGTCGTTGCCGATCGGCTGGCGCTGGGACCCGTTCACCTGCACTTCGGCCAGATAGCCCAGGTTGCCGACGGTGGCCAGCATCACGTCGGCCAGCGACAGCGTGACCTCCTGCCCGCGGCCGGTGCGCAGCCGCTGCCGTTCCGCCGCCATCAGGCCGGTGGCGAGATAGAGGCCGGCGGCCACGTCCCAGGCCGGCAGCACGTGGTTGACCGGCTCGTCCCCGCGCCCGGTGACGCCGGGGAAGCCGCTGGCGCAGTTGACCGTGTAGTCCACCGCCGTTGAGCCGTCCGGGTTGCCGGTCAGGCGCAGCATGATCAGGTCGTCGCGCTTCGCCGACAGCGCCTCGTACGTCATCCAGCCGCTGGCCGGCAGGTTGGTCAGCAGCACGCCGCCGCCGGGACCGGGGGCGGTGATGAGGGCCGCGGCGATCTCCTTGCCCTGCGGCGTGTCGAGCGCCAGCGCCACCGACCGCTTGGCCTTGTTCAGGCTGGTCCAGTACAGGCTGGTCCCGGTCGCGTCGCTGAGCGGCCAGCGGCGGTAATCGATGTTGCCGCCGATGGGGTCGATGCGGATGACGTCGGCGCCGAGCTGGGCCAGCGTCATGCCGCCCAGCGGCGCTGCGACGAAGGCGGAGACCTCGACCACGCGGAGGTCGGAGAGAAGGGAGGGCATGGGGCTCCGGTCGTTGGTTGGGTCGTTTCTTCGGCGATGACGCGTAGGCTGGGTTGAGCCGCAGGCGAAAACCCAACGTGTTCGCGGTGCGGTGGATGTTGGGTTTTCGCTGCGCTCAACCCAACCTACGAGGGAAGAGGGGGGTCAATACCCCGCGGCACTGCTTTCCTTGTTGATCGCGTCCATCAGTTCCTTGCCGACGCGGCTTTCCATCTCCTTGTGGACGGTCAGCAGCGCGGTGCGCATGGCCTTCTTCTCCTCGGGCGTCAGGGTGATGATCTCGGTCTTGCCGGACGCCTTGATGGCCGCCATGGCGTCGTCGTTTTCCTTCTGGGCGATGGCGTTGGCGTGGTCGGTCGCCTCCTTCATCGCCTTTTCCAGCTGTGCGCGGATGTCCTGCGGCAGGCTGTCCCAGAACTTCTTGTTGGTGATGACCGCATAGCCGATGTAGCCGTGGTCGGTGGCGATCAGGTACTTCTGCACCTCGTGCATCTTCTGGGTGAAGACGTTGGACGGCGTGTTCTCGCCGCCGTCCACCACGCCGGTCTGCATCGCCTGATAGACTTCCGAGAAGGCCATGACCTGCGGCAGGGCGCCCAGGGCGCGCATCTGCGCCTCCAGCACCTTGGACGACTGGATGCGCAGCTTCTGGCCCTTGTAGTCGTCCGGCTTGCGCAGCGGCTTGTTCGACGTCATCACCTTGAAGCCGTTGTCCCAGTAGGCAAGGCCGACGATGCCCTTGGTCTCCAGCTTTTCGAACAGCTTCTTGCCGACCGGGCCCTGCTCGACCGCCTGCAGAACCTTCTTGTCGGGGAAGATGTAGGGCAGGTCGAACACCTCGAACTCGCGCACGCCCAGGGGGCCGAATTTGGCCAGCGACGGGGCCAGCATCTGCACCGCACCCAGCTGCAGCGCCTCCAGCTCCTCCTTGTCCTTGTAGAGCTGGCTGTTGGGGTAGACCTCCACCTTCACCCGGCCGTCTGTGTACTTCTCGGCCAGTTCCTTGAACTTGTCCGCACCCTTGCCCTTGGGCGTCTCAGGTGTGACGACGTGGCTGAACTTGATGACGATCTGGTTCTGCGCCAGCGCGGGGCCGGCGGCGATCAGCAGGGCGGCACCGAGTCCCAGGGCCAAAAGTCGACGCATCGTTTCCTCCATGTATTTGTTTGTTTGGGTATTTGGTTGTTTGGTGGTCAGTGCGTCCCCGCGGCCGCTTCTTCGGTGGCGGTCTGTGGATCGAGGACGTCGTAGCGGATGCTCCAGTGGAGCGCCTCCGCCTGGGCCTGGACGAAGGCGAGCACCTCGCGTTCCAGGGCTTCCGTCGCCGGTGTCGGCATGCGATCCGGCGGGCGGGCCAGCACCAGCGAGCGGTGTATGGTCGGCGTCACGCCGGCGGCGCTGAGCGCGCCCGACTGCACCAGCGCGTGCACGCAGGAGAAGGGCAGCAGCGTGCACCCCTCGCCCATGCGCACCAGTTCGATGAGCGCCGGCAGCGCGTCCACCTCGATGACCGGGTCGCAGTGCAGGTCGCGTTCGGCGAAGGCTTGGTCGACCAGCAGGCGCAGCCGGTGCGGGCGCGCGGGCAGCAACAGGTCCAGGCGGGCGACCTCGGCGAGGTCCAGCGCGGCACCGTCGGCAAAGCGGCCGGCCGGGCCGACGAGCATCATCGATTCTTCCAGCAACGGCGACAGCGTCAGGCTGCCCATGGTCTTGGTCTCGTACAGAACGGCGAGGTCGAGGCGGCCCGACAGAACCCATTCGTGGATGGACGCGCTGAACCCCTCCACCAGATGCAGCCGCACCCTGGGCACGAGGCGCCGGAAGCGCACCGCCAGACCGGGCAGCAGGACGAGGCCCAGCGAGGTCGGCGTGCCGAAGGTGACGCTGCCCGACGGTTCGGACTGATAGGCCTGCACGGCGTCGCGCGCCGCCCCAACCTCCTTCAGCACGCGCCGGGCGTGCTCCATCATCACCCGCCCGGCCGGCGTCGGGGTGACGCCCCAGCCGTGCCGGTTCAACAGCTGAACCCCGAGATCCTCCTCCAGCGCCTTGATCTGCCGCGATAGCGCCGGCTGCGCCACCCGCAGCACCGAGGCGGCGCGCGAAAGGCTTTGCAGCTCCGCCACATGCAGGAAATTGCCGAGGTGCCGGATGTCCATGCCGGTCTGTTTCTCCGCCCATACCAATCTGCGATAACGGCTATCGCAATTATGTCGTTGACGCATACCATAATCGATCCATACCTTCCTGCAAAGCCGGAAACACAGGGGAGGGGGCCGTGCCCACTGCCGAGACGTATGACGAGACGTTTCCCGAGATCCGCGAGTCCGTGCGCAAGCTGTGCGCCCGCTTCCCGGGCGAGTACTGGCGCAAGCTGGACGCCGAGCGCGCCTACCCGACGGAGTTCGTGCGGGCGCTGACGGAGGCCGGCTTCCTGTCGGTCCTGATCCCGGAGGAATACGGCGGCTCGGGCTTGGGGCTTGGGGCTGCGACGGCGATCCTGGAAGAGATCCACCGCTCGGGCTGCAACGGCGGCGCCTGCCACGCGCAGATGTACACGATGGGCACCATCCTGCGGCACGGCAGCGATGCCCAGAAGCAGGCCTACCTGCCCGGCATCGCCGAAGGCACGCTGCGCCTCCAGGCATTCGGCGTGACCGAGCCGACCAGCGGCACCGACACCACGCGCATCCGCACGTTCGCCAAGCGGGAAGGCGACAAGTACGTCGTCAACGGCCAGAAGGTGTGGATCAGCCGGGCCGAGCATTCCGACCTGATGGTCCTGCTGGCCCGCACCACCCCGCGCGACGAGGCGGCGAAGCCGACCGAGGGCATGAGCGTGCTGCTGGTCGACCTGCGCACGGCGGTGGGCAACGGCCTGACCATCCGCCCCATCCGCACCATGATCAATCACGCCACCACCGAGCTGTTCTTCGACAACTTGGAGGTCCCGGCGGAGAACCTGATCGGCGAGGAAGGCAAGGGCTTCCGCTACATCCTCGACGGCATGAACGCGGAGCGCATTCTCATTGCGTCGGAGTGCATCGGCGACGCGCGCTTCTTCATCGACCGCGCCTCTGCTTATGCGAAGGAGCGCGCGGTGTTCGGCCGGCCCATCGGCGCCAATCAGGGCATCCAGTTCCCCATCGCGCGCAACTACGTGGAGACGGAAGCGGCGGCGCTGATGGTGCGCAAGGCGGCCACCCTGTTCGACTCCGGCCGCCCCTGCGGCACCGAGGCGAACATGGCCAAGCTGGTGGCGTCCGAGGCGTCGTGGCACGCGGCCGACACCTGCCTGCAGACCCACGGCGGCTTCGGCTTTGCCGAGGAATACGACATCGAGCGCAAGTTCCGCGAAACGCGCCTCTACCAGATCGCGCCGATTTCCACCAACCTGATCCTGTCGCACGTGGGCACGCACGTGCTGGGCATGCCGAAGTCGTTTTGAGGTCTCTGTTATGGAAACGTTCGTAGGTTGGGTTGAGCGCCAGCGAAAACCCAACACCCTCCGCATCGCGACGACGTTGGGTTTTCGCCTTCGGCTTAACCCAACCTACGGGGCTTGAGCGATGGGTGCATTGGACGGAATCCTCGTGGTGGCGGTGGAGCAGGCGGTCGCCGCTCCCTACTGCACCTCGCGTCTGGCCGACGCGGGTGCCCGCGTCATCAAGGTGGAGCGGCCGGAGGGCGACTTCGCGCGCGCCTACGATCATGTGGCGCACGGCGAGAGCGCCTACTTCGTGTGGCTCAACCGCGGCAAGGAGTCGATCGCGCTCGACCTCAAGAACCCGGACGACGCGGCCATCCTGCACCGCATGATCGCCAAGGCCGACGTGTTCGTGCAGAACCTCATCCCCGGTGCCGCCGAGCGCGCCGGCTTCGGCACGGTGTCGTTGCGCGAGAAGCACCCGCGCCTGATCACCTGCGACATCAGCGGCTATGGCGAGACGGGGCCGTACCGCGACATGAAGGCCTACGACCTGCTGATTCAGAGCGAGACGGGGCTGGCCTCCATCACCGGGGCACCCGAGCGGCCGGGGCGGGTGGGCGTGTCGGTGGTCGACATCTCCTGCGGCATGTACGCCCACTCGGCCGTGCTCCAGGCGCTGTTCGAGCGGGAGCGGACAGGGAAGGGCAAGGGGCTCGCCGTGTCGCTGTTCGACTCCACCGCCGACTGGATGACCGTGCCGCTGCTGCACCAGGACTACGGCGGGCAGGCGCCGCAGCGCGTCGGCCTCAACCACCCGTCCATCGCCCCCTACGGCGCCTACGCCATGGGCGACGGCAAGGAGGTGGTCTTCTCCATCCAAAACGAGCGGGAGTGGAAGATTTTCTGCGCCGACGTGCTGGAACGGCCGGAGATCGCGGACGACCCGCGCTTCGTCACCAACACGCTGCGCGTCGCCAACCGGCCGGAACTCGACGCAGCACTCGACACGGTGTTCCGCACCTTCAATCGGGAGCAGGTGGTTGAGCGGCTGAAGAATGCCCGCATCGCCTTCGGCGCGCTGAACAGCGTGGCCGACCTGTCGCGCCACCAACAGCTGCGCCGCATGGATGTGGACACGCCGACCGGTCCGGTGACCGGCGTGGCGCCGCCGGTGATCTGGCGTGGCGAGGAGTTCCAACCCCGGCCGGTGCCAGCGCTCAATCAACACGGGGACGCTTTGCGCAGGGAGTTCGCCGCATGACCTTCGACACGCTCAAGGACTGGATCGGCCGCGAGGAGGAGCGTCTGGACGTAGCGGTCCCGGCCCCGCTCGACGGTCTCGCCGCCACGCTGGACCACACCGACCCGCCCTGGCGGTCGGGCGAGCTGCCGCCGCTCGGCCACTGGCTGTACTTCCTGCCCAAGGCGGCGCAGCGCGAGATCGCGGAGGACGGCCACCCGCACCGCGGCGGCTTCCTGCCGCCGGTGCCGCTGCCGCGCCGCATGTGGGCGGGCGGCGACCTGAAGTTCCTGCACCCCATCCGCCTGGGCGACGCGCTGCGCCGCCGCTCCACCATCCAGGGGGTGGAGCACAAGGCCGGCCGCTCCGGCGACATGGTGTTCGTCAAGGTGGTGCACGAGATCATGACCGGCGCCGGCACCGCCGTGCGCGAGGTGCACGACATCGTCTACCGTGAGGCGCCGAAGCCCGGCGAGGCCACCTCGGCACCGGCCGCCGAACCGCCGCCGGTGCCGGACTGGCACCGCCCCATGGTGCCGGATCCGGTGCTGCTGTTCCGCTTCTCCGCGCTCACCTTCAACGGCCACCGCATCCACTACGACCGCAAGTACTGCGAGGAGGTCGAGGGCTATCCCGGCCTGATCGTGCACGGGCCGCTGATGGCGACGCTGCTGGTCGACCTGTTCCTGCGCCACAACCCCGGTGCCGCGGTGACCGGTTTCCGCTTCCGCGCCCGCCGGCCGGTGTTCGACGTGCACCCGTTCACCGTCTGCGGCGTGCCGCGCGACGGCGGGGCGGAGCTGTGGGTGCGCGACCACCAGGGCTTCATCGCCATGACCGCGACGCTGGACGCCGCATGACCGCGCCGCGCCACTCCAACCACAAGGCGATGCTTGCCGAAGTGCTGGACCTCCGCGGCAAGGCGGTGGCCGACGTCGGCTGCGGCGACGGCGCCATGGTGCGCCACCTGACGCGGGAGGGCGCCGTGGTGGTCGGCCTGGAGCCGAGCCCGCAGCAGCTCGCCCGCGCCCGCGCCGCCGAGCCGGCGGGCGGCGAGACCTACCGGGAAGGCCGCGGCGAGGCGTTGCCCT
>NZ_DASPMG010000132.1:0-2171 GCF_035627195.1 Azospirillum sp. | reverse complement strand
TCACCCCGACCTACGCCCGCCGGCGCTCACTTGATGCCGAGCATGCCCTCGGCCTTCATGAGCGCGGCCTCCGATTCGGCGTGCTTGCCCGCCTTGTGGAGGTTTTCTCCATCGGTGCGCAGCTTTTTCACCTCGGCCAGTTGCGCCGAAGTGAGCTGCGGGTTCTTCGCCAGCGCCTCGTCGATGGCCTTCATGTGGCGCGGGCAGCTGTTGGCGAACGCCGTGCCGGTGAAGGCGACGGCAAGCAGGGCCGCAAGGAACGTTGTGCGGAGCATGGCTTCCTCCCTGAAGCGGAGGCTGTGAAGGCGGCCTCCGATCGGGAAGGACGTTTCCGCGGCGCCGATTATTCCCGGCCTACCCCTTCAGGCAGCTTTGCGTCATGCCGCGCGCGGCTGCCGCAGCGCGCGGGCGCGGCGCGTCATCTCGCCGATGGCGTCGGGCGTCAGGCGCTCGCGGATCTGCCGCACCAGCGCCCCGCTCTCGCGCTCGCACTGGGTGTCGAAGGCGGCCTTCAGCCGTTCGAAGTCGGTGAGCCAGTGCCCGTCCGTCTCGCCCGACGGCGCGCGGCGCGCCAGATCCTCCGCCAGCCCGGCCACCGTGCGGTGCAGGTCGCGGAATTCGCCGACGCTCCCCTCCCCCGCACCCAGCGCCCCCGTGCCCAATGCCGGAAAGACCGCCTGCTCCAGCATGGCGCCGTGCGCGCGCCAGCGTTCGGCCAGCGCCTGCATCTCGCCGGCCCGCTCTTCCCACGCCGGCTGCGGCGCGTTGCCGATGGCGGCCAGCAGTTCCCGTCCGGCGTCGTGGTCGTCTTCGATGATCCCGGCGATCATGGCGCGCGTGTTCCCGTTCGGTAATCCCGAACGGGAAACCCGGCGCCGCGGCGGCGGTTCCCGCCGCGTTTCAGCCTCTGGGGCTCAGCCTTCCGAGTCGGGCTTGCCAACGACGGTGTAGCTGCTCTGATCGTCCTTCAGCCGCTCCTCGGCCGGCAGGTGGCCCTGCACCAGGAAGCAGATGTTCTCCGCGATGTTGGTGATGTGGTCGCCCGCGCGCTCCACCGACTTGGCGGCGAACAGCAGGTGCGTGCAGCCGGTGATCTGCTGCGGCGACTCCATCATGTAGGTCAGCAGTTCGCGGAACAGGCCGGTGTAGGCGTGGTCCACCTCGCTGTCGCGGTTGCGCACGGCCAGCGCCAGGGCCGCGTCCTTGGCGCGGTAGGCGGTCACCACGTCGCGCAGCATGCCCAGCACGCTCTCGCCCATCCAGCCGAAGGACTGCACGGGCGGGATCGCCGGCAGCGTGCTCAGCGTCACCGCCCGCTTGGCGATGGAGCTGGCGAAATCGCCGACCCGTTCCAGGTTGGACGAGATCTTGAAGGCGGCGACGATCTCGCGCAGGTCGCTGGCCATCGGCTGGCGCAGGGCCAGCATGCGCACGGCCAGGCTTTCCACCTGCGCCTCCAGCCGGTCGATCTCGGCGTCGGCCTTGATGATTTCGGCCGCCGCCTCGGCGTCGCGCTCGGCCATCACCTTCAGCGCGGCGGCGAGCTGCCCCTCGGCCAGCCGGCCCATGCGCTCGATCATGTCGTGCAGCCGGCCCAGTTCCTCGTCGAACGACGCGACGGTGTGCTTGTGCACCATCGTGATCCTCTCCCCAACCCTGCGTTCGTGCCTGTTTTCCCCGGTGCGGGAATCCCCTTAACGATTAGAACAGATTATTTTAAGAAACTACCCCATCCCGACAGGGTTCATCCCTTCGGAAAGCGGCCGCAGTGGGGACGGCCGCGAAGTCAGCCGGAACGGGGACATGACGCCGCACGAGTTGGTGGCCGTGCTGGAAAAGCACGAGCGTTGGCTGAAGAACAAGCAGGGTGGTGCGCGCGCCAACCTCACCATGGCCAACCTGGAGGGCTCCAACCTTTCGGGCGTGAACCTGACGTCGGGCAAGCTGTCCGGCGCTAACCTGACGCATGCCGACCTGTCCAACGCCAACCTCAGCCACGCCGACCTGTTCGCCGCCCATCTGACCAAGGCCGACCTGACCGGCTGCAACCTCTACCGCGCCGACCTGCGCGGTGCGCACATGCGCGGCGCCAAGCTGAAGCGCGCCATCCTGAAGGAGGCGGACCTGCGCGGCGGCGCGCTGCTGTACGGCGGCGGCGGCAAGAACGGCAA
>NZ_DASPMG010000131.1:0-17950 GCF_035627195.1 Azospirillum sp. | reverse complement strand
CAACTACATCCCGTTCATCGGCCCGGCGGTGATGACGGCGGTGCTGTTCCTGGTCTCTGCGCTGACGTTCGAAGGGCTGTTCGCCATCCTGCTGCCGCCCGTCGCCTTCGTCGCGCTGACCACGCTGGAGGGCAATTTCCTGACACCGATGATCGTGGGGAGGCGGCTGTCGCTGAACCCCATCGCGGTGTTCGTCTCCATCCTGTTCTGGGGCTGGATGTGGGGCATTCCGGGCGCCCTGCTGGCCGTGCCGATCCTCGCCATTCTTAAAATCCTGTGCGATGCTCATGAACCGCTGAAGCCCTTGGGGGCTGTGCTGGGTCAATGAGGCACAGGGGAACGGGAGAATGACGGAACTCGGCGGTTTCACGCTGTTCGTGCTGGCGCTGGTGGCGTTCGCGCTGGTCCTGGTGCTGATGGGCGTCAAGACGGTGCCGCAGGGCCAGGAATGGACGGTGGAGCGGTTCGGCCGCTACACGCGCACGCTGTCGCCGGGGCTGCACCTGCTGATCCCCGTCATCGACCAGATCGGCCGGCGGCAGAGCATGATGGAAACCGTGCTCGACGTGCCGTCGCAGGAGGTCATCACCAAGGACAACGCCATGGTCACGGCCGACGGCGTGGTGTTCTTCCAGGTCATCGACGCCGCCCGCGCGTCGTACGAGGTGAACGACCTGCAGCGCGCCATCCTGAACCTGACCATGACCAACATCCGCTCCGTCATGGGATCGATGGACCTGGACGAGCTGCTGTCCCAGCGCGACAAGATCAACGCCCAGCTCCTGACCGTGGTGGACGAGGCGACCATGCCGTGGGGCGTCAAGGCGACGCGGATCGAGATCCGCGACATCCAGCCGCCGCGCGACCTGGTCGACAGCATGGGCCGGCAGATGAAGGCCGAGCGCGACCGCCGCGCCGCCATCCTGGAGGCCGAGGGCCAGCGCCAGGCCGCCATCCTGCGCGCCGAGGGCGAGAAGCAGGCCGCCATCCTGCAAGCCGAGGGGCGGCGCGAGGCCGCCTTCCGCGACGCCGAAGCGCGCGAGCGCGAGGCGGAGGCCGAGGCGACCGCTACCCGCGTGGTGTCGGAGGCGATCGCCGCCGGCAACGTGCAGGCCATCAACTACTTCGTCGCCCAGCGCTATGTCGAGGCGCTGACGGCGATGGCGTCGGCGCCGAACCAGAAGGTGCTGTTCCTGCCGCTGGAGGCGGCGAACGTCATCGGCGCCATCGGCGGCATCGCCGAGATCGCCCGCGACGCCTTCCCCAACCGCCCCACCCCACCGGCCGCCCCCACCGCCCCCGCCGTGCCGAAGGGACCGTGGAGCCAGGGGTGATCGCGCGTTCAGCCTGTTTTTAGAGACACGGATGAACACGGATACGGCACGGATGAACACGGATGGCTTCCCACCGTCGTGTTCCGCCAGGAGCCCGCGCGAACAGAAGGGTTTCTATTCTCTATCCGTGTTCATCCGGTCATAATCCGTGTTCATCCGTGTCTCGATTGAACTTCGGGCACGGATGGATCGGCAAGGATCCCAGACGATGATCGAGTTCTGGCACTGGTGGGTGTTGGCCGTGGTGCTTGCCGTCATCGAGACGGTGGTGCCGACGGGGGCGGCGCTCCTATGGCTAGGCGGCGCTGCGGGTGCCGTGGGGCTGGCGCTGGCGGCCTACCCGGCGATGTCCTGGCAACTTCAGTTCCTGCTCTTCGCGGCACTGGCCATCGGCGCCGTGATCGGCGCGCGCGCCGCCGCCCGCCGCCCCGCCACGGGCGACGACGGCCGGCCGGGGCTCAACCGTCGGGCCGAGCAGTACGTCGGCACCGTGCACACCCTGGTCACGCCCATCGTCAACGGCCGCGGCCGCGCCACCGTCGGCGATACCCAATGGACGGTCGAGGGACCCGACCTGCCGGCCGGCGCCAGCGTGCGCGTGGTCGGTGCCGACGGGGCCGCCCTGAAGGTTGAGAAGGCCTAGGCCGGGAAGGCCCAGGTCGAGAAGGCCCAGGCGCCAGTCGCCGCGCCGCCGGGGCGCGCCGGACAGGTCCTGCTCCATCTCCGCGGCACAGGCCCGCAGCCGCTGCGCCAGCTGCCGCAGCTGCGGGTCGCCCACGATGCCCGCCATCTCCGCCGCCTGGGCGCCGATGCCGGCGAGCTGGCGGGCGATGGCGTGGTAGTCGGGAATGTCCAGGCGGCTCTGATCGGCGACCATCGGGCGGATACCCTCACGCAACGGCAACGTCTCTGCCCGGCCATGCTCGCAGATGCGGCGTGCCGGGTGAATTGCGCTTACGGCGGGTGGGACGCGGTCTTTGGTGCGATGCGGAATCCTCGTCGAAGGGCCTAATCCGCACCGGCCGGACGGGCTTGCCATAGGCCCGTTCCTGACGGATTTGTTACAATTGCGAAGCAATTGCACGTGATCCTGCAACACGCCCGCAACACGGGCCGCTTACCTTCCCGGCATTCGTGGGAGGAGCCGCAGCGGATGCCGGAGCTGAACCGGGGGATCCTGGAAGACGCCATACACATGGTGCACAGTTCGGAGCGCCTGCAGGCCGACGCCAAGGCGCGGCTGATCGGCAAGCTGCGCGTGCTGCAGGCCGGCGTGTGCGAAAGCCACGGCCACGACCGCGGCGGCTGCGCCACCTGCCCGGTGGGCTGCGCCTGCCGCATCCTGGTGCAGCGCCTGTTCGCCGGCGACCCGCCGCACTGAAGGGCGGGCCGTTCCCGGCTGTCAATCGATCAGCTCGTCCAGCGTGCTGCGCACGGCCTGCACGATCTCGCCGCCGCGCGGGCCCAGGTCGAAGCCGCGGGTGCCGACGATGATCGACAGCTCGTGCTCGGTCGTCGGGGCGAAGCGGGCGATGTCCGGCACCAGTTCGTCCGGCAGCACGCTCTCGCGCGGCACGCCGTCGCGCGCCGCCACCCGGTCGCGCCAGAGGTTCAGCGCGGCGGCGATGGCGGTTTCGATCTGCAGCGCCTCCTCCTTGCGGCGGAGATCCTGGTAGAGCACCAGGATGCGCCACGCGCCGTCGGCGTAGGCGGTGTCGATGCGCTGCACCTCCACGGTGCGCAGGAAGGCGGACAACGCCGCCTGCGCCTCCTCGCGGGTGGCGTCGGGGATCTGGAAGGTGCGGATCTCGGTCGTCATGGCCGCCTCGGCTCTGGCACGTGCACAGCTTAGCGCGGCGAGGTTACCAAGAGATTTCGCGCCCGGCATGCGGCCAGCGAATGGAGCGGTGAAGGGGTACCCCATCAGGCGGCGCAGCGGCGGGTGGTGCTGCGGCGTTATCGGCGGCAGGTTCCTTCCCGCCGCCTGAAGGGGTTCGCATGCCCGCCTCATGCCCGAACCACGAGCCGGCCCCCGCGCCGCGCCGCCGCCGGCTCCTCGTCGCCACGCTCGTGGCCCTGCTGTTCGCCTCGCCGGTGCTGGCCGGGTTCGGCGCCACCTGGGTGGGCTACCGGCTGTACGACGAGCCCTTCGTCTTCTTCAACCAGCACCGCATCGCCGCCATGGCCGACCGCGCGTGGCGCAATCCCGGCAGTGCGGTGGTGGTGGCGCTGGGCGGCTCGCGCCTGCGGCACGCCACGCTGGACGAGGGCGGCATGGCCGAACTGGCGGCGGGGCACGGGCTGCCGAAGCTGGGCTTCCTGCGCATCGTCCACGATTCCGCCGACATCGGCGCGTTCGAGCCGCTGCTGGACCGGCTGGTGGCGCTGAAGCCGGCGCTGGTGCTGCTCGACCTCGACCTGCTGTTCCGCGAACGGCGGGCGCTGGCTTCCTATCAGGCCTATCTCGACGTGCTGTACGGCGCGGTGGCGGAGGGGCGGCCCTACCTGCCCGACCAGGTCGCCATGCAGTACGCCCGCCCCTGCGCGCGGCGCGACGATCCGGGCTGGGCCGCGCGGGCGAACCTCGACGCCTTCCTGGAGCAGGCCGCGGCCACCGCCGACTTCCGCGCCGACAGCCCGGCCTTCGCGCGGGTGCGGGCCGCCGTCGACCGGCTGCGCGCCGCCGGCGCGCGCGTGGCGCTGCTGCCGATCGCCGGCCCGCGCGCGGTGGAGGAGCGCGTGTACGGCGCCGGCAACGCCTACCTGCCGGGCGCCCTGGCGCGGGTGCGGGCGGAGACCGACCTGGAGGTCTGGCGCGCCCCGGCGACCGGGTCCGACGACGATTTCTGCGACTTCGCCCACATGACGCCGGAGGCGGCGGCCGGCTATGCCGACTGGCTGGCCGGGCGCATCGCCGCCGCCGTGAGCGGGCCCATGGTGGAGTCCGTGTCACTGAAGTAGGGCGGGCGCCGCCCTACGCGCCATAGACAAAGCACGACGGTAAGGTATTCAAAAGATCGCCCGGAAAGCATTCAAATGCCATTTAAATAAGCAGATGCGGAAAATGCGGGCGGCTGCGCAAAAGGACGCTCCGCATTTAGTTGGGCCGGTCGTGTCGTTCGACGGATTCTATTGTGACGGCGCCGAACTTTCGGCATATTTCAAGGATCCCGGCGTGCTGACTTGACCAACCACGGATTATTCGCATGACCACAATCGACCAAACGGCTTTTGCGCAGCTCGAGGCGGAAGAGCGCCTGATCAATCCCGTCCTGAAGGAAAAGACGCACAAGCCGGGCCGCTTCGGTTTCCGTGGCACCCTGGCCGTCAAGCTGGCGATCAGCCAGGCCGGCGAGAAGCGCCCGCCCGATCTGGCCGTCGATCAGGTGCAGGCCGTCGCCCATGCCGGCGAGCCGCACATCGCCTTCTTCGCCGCCTTCCTGCTGTCGTTCGAGGAGATCGTGCCGCTGTCCGAGCTGCTGGCCGGCAAGGTCGGCCCGGAGGGCGTCTACATCCTGTTCGTCGACAACTATCCCAAGAAGGCGAAGGTCAAGATCGGCAACGCCACCTGGCACATCCTGCCGATCGACGAGGCGATGGTGCACGCCGAGCTGCTGGACCTGCTGAAGGTCGACAAGAACGATCTGAAGAAGCTGGACACCGCCGGCAAGCTCGACTTCTTCGCCGACACGGCCTTCAAGTCGTTCGACGGCAGCAAGTGGGAAGAGATCACCGTCGAGCAGGGCCTGGAGCGGATGGGCCCGGTGCGCGACAAGAACGCGGGCCGCCCGGTCTGACGCAAGGGGTCGGGGGACCGGCAACGCAGGCGTCGCCGGTCCCCCGAAACCTCTGTCACCCGGCGGCTTACGCGGCGGCCGGGTACTTCCTGGCCAGGGCCTCCAGGGCGGCGACGTGCTCCGCCTCCTCGGCGGCGAACTCCTCGGCCGCCATGCGCACCTCGGGATCCGTGGTGTCGCGGGCGATGTCGGCGTAGAAGGCCTGGCTGCGGCGCTCGCCCTCCAGGGCCAGCGACAGCGCGTATTCCACCGTCATCAGGTAGTGCGACGCCTCCATCGAGGTGGCCTCGGGGCTTTCGCCATCCGGCCACTCGGGGGTGACGTCGGGGATGTCGCGGAAGCCGGAGCGCGCCCGCGCCTCGGCCAGGTGCTTGCGCGAGTACTCGGCCATCTTCGAGAAGAACGCCGCCACCTCCGTGTTGCCGTAGCTCTTCATCGCCTCGGCCAGGTCGGCGAAGCGGGTCGCCGCCTCGTGTTCGAGTTTGACGGCGTGGGCAAGAAACTCGCCGATGTCGTTCATAGCGCTGGAACTCCGATGGGTGAGTGAACATCGGCCGGGATGCCCTACGATAGCGCGTCGCGGCCCCCGCGCCCACCCCTCTTGCTGCGCTGCGGCGACGTCAGAAGCTCGCCCCCCTAACTTAAAAGCTTGTTGGCGCCTCGCGCTTGCGGCTCAGCACCACGTCGAGGCGCTGGAACATGTTGTTCTCCTCCTCGAACGACAGGCGGTTGCCGCGCGCCGGCTTGACGTCGGTGTAGAAGATGTTCGCCGTGCTGTTCAGCGCCGAAATGCAGCGCGCCAGGATCCAGTAGGTGCGCCGCGACGACTTGAGGAAGGACACGAGGTTCTTCGGCTTGCCCGCCAGGAATTCGACGTGGCAGGACTCGTAGCTCTTCATGATGGTGCGCGTCTCGTCGGCCGTGGAGGACAGCTTCTTGACGATGCGGTCCTTGTACATGCCCAGCTGTTCGAGGAAGGCGCGGTTGATGGCGGCGTCGAAGGGCACGGAATCCTTGGACGCGAACCAGCGCAGCACGTCGGCCACCTTGGGCGCCAGCATCTGCAGCTGCACCTGGTAGAAGGTGATGCCCTTCCAGGCGCTGAACACCAGCGGCGCGTCGTCGTGCGAGATGCCGAAGGCGGTGATGAAGTCGCGCGCCTCGGGCAGCGAGGGGTCCCACAGGGATTCGACCAGCCGCTCCTTGTCCTTCACCGTGCGGTTGCCGGCGGCGAAGGCCTTCTCGATGATCTCGGTGATCTTGATGGAGATGGCCTGCCGGATGCGCCGCACCTCCTGCGGGTCGAGCTGGAGGTATTCGGGGTCGAAGCCGATGCGGTTGGCGTCCAGGCAGTCCTTCACCAGGAAGGGGTCGAGCGACGGCACGGTGTCGAGCAGGTCGAGGATGCGCACGTCGCGCCTCAGGTCCTCGCGCTCCACCTCCGACGCGAGGCCCAGGTATTCCTGGAGCAGCGCCTCGCAGTTCTTCTGCCGCAGGTAGATGGCGGAGCCGCCGGCGCGCGGGTGGTCGCTGTCGTAGGGGACGTAGATGCCGGTCTCGATGGGGCGGAAGTCCTCCTCCTCCACCTCGCCGCCGGCCCAGCCGCGCGGCGCGCTGGTCGGCATCTGTTCGGGGAAGTTCGGGTATTTGAAGAGGATGGCGCTGTTCAGGCCCTGTGCTGCAAACAAACGCTTTTCGACCGGCGCCTTGCGCGACAAATCGATCAGGTTCATCGCCACGCTGGACCCGCCGAACAGAATGGAATCCAAAATTGGCGAGAAATTTTTGCTCTTCACGACACGCATAGCGGGAACCTGGACCAGCCAAATGGCGACAGCGGCGGGCATGGTAGCAGAGCAATCCTTGCTGTCATCCCGAAACTTAGTTTCCTCCATCAACCATTTCGTACGCGTATGCCGCGCGCTTCCCCATTGATTTCGCCGCCGTTTCGCGCCAGCAAAGGCGGCCATGAGCATGCCGTCCCTGCCGATCGATCCCGTCCTTCCCGAACTGCTGTCCGCGCTGGCCGCGCGCGGGCTGGCCGTGCTGCAGGCCCCGCCGGGGGCCGGCAAGACCACGCGCGTGCCGCTGGCGCTGCTGGACCAGCCCTGGCTGGCGGGGCGCAAGATCATCGTGCTGGAGCCGCGCCGCCTCGCCGCCCGCGCCGCCGCGCGGCGGATGGCGGCGATGCTGGGCGAGAGCGTGGGGCAGACGGTCGGCTACCGCGTACGCCTGGACACCAAGGTGGGGCCGAAGACGCGCATCGAGGTGGTGACCGACGGCCTGTTCCTGCGCCAGCTGCAGGACGACCCCGCCATCGAGGAGGTGGGTGCGGTCCTGTTCGACGAGTTCCACGAGCGCGGCATCGACAGCGATCTGGCCTTGGCGCTGTGCCTGGAGGCGCGCGGCGCGCTGCGCGACGATCTGCGGCTGTGCGTCATGTCGGCGACGCTGGACGGGGCGCCGGTGGCGGCGCTGCTGGGCGGTGCGCCCATGGTGACCAGCGAGGGCCGCGCCTTCCCCGTGGAAACCCGCCACCTGGACGCCCCGCCGCCGGGCACCCGCATCGAGGACGCGGTGGCCGCCACCGTGCGGCGCGCGCTGGCGGAGGAGAGCGGCAACGTGCTGGTCTTCCTGCCCGGCGCGGGGGAGATCCGCCGCGTCCAGGCGCTGTTGGAAGGGGCGAACCTGGGGCCGGACGTCCACCTCGCCCCGCTGTACGGCGACCTGCCGGCGGACGCGCAGGACCGCGCCATCGGCCCGACGCCGCCGGGGCTGCGCAAGGTGGTGATCGCCACCCCCATCGCCGAGACCAGCCTGACCATCGAGGGCATCCGCGTGGTGGTCGACAGCGGGCTGATGCGCGTGCCGCGCTTCGACCCGCGCAGCGGCATGACGCGGCTGGTGACGGCGAAGGTGTCGCAAGCCTCGGCCGAGCAGCGCCGGGGCCGCGCCGGCCGCCTGGAGCCGGGCGTGTGCTACCGCCTGTGGCCGGAGCCGGCGCACCGGGCGCTGCCGCCCTTCACCGCGCCGGAGATCCTGGACGCCGACCTCGCCCCGCTGGCGTTGGAGCTGGCCATGTGGGGCGTCGCCGACGCCAACGCCCTGGCGTGGCTCGACCCGCCGCCCGCATCCGCCATGGCGCAGGCGCGCGAGTTGCTGCGCGAGCTGGGGGCGCTGGACGCGGGCGGTGCGGTGACCGCGCACGGCCGCCGCATGGCCGGCTTCGGCGTGCACCCGCGCCTGTCGCACATGATGCTGGCGGGCAAGGAGCGGGGCCTGGGCGGGCTGGCCTGCCAGGTGGCCGCCCTGCTGGGCGAGCGCGACATCGTCAAGGCGCAGCCGGGCTTCCGCGACAGCGACCTGCGCCTGCGCGTGGAGCTGCTGCGCGGCCTGGATGATAAGGGACGGCTGCGCGCGGGCCGCGGCCTGCATGTGGAGCGCGGCGGGGCGCAGCAGGCGCTGAAGCAGTCCCGCCAGTGGATGCGGCAGCTGCGCGTCAACGCCGACGAGGGTGACGTGGGATCGACCGGGCTGCTGGTGGCGCTGGCTTACCCCGACCGCATCGGCCAGCGGCGTTCGGGTGGTGGCGGGGCCGGCGGGCAGGCGGCGCAGTACCGCCTGTCCAACGGCCGCGGCGCCTTCTTCGCCCAGCCGGAGCCGCTGTCGGCGGAGGACTGGCTGGCGGTGGCCGACCTGGACGGTGCGGCGCGCGAGGCGCGCATCTTCCTGGCCGCCCCGGTGACGCGGGCGGAGCTGGAGGACGCCTTCGCCGGACAGATCCGCGACGAGACCGTCGTCGCCTGGGACGGGCGGGAACAGACGGTGCTGGCGCGCCGCCGCCGCATGCTGTTCGCGCTGGCGCTGGAGGACAAGCGCCTGCCCGACCCGCCGGCCGAGGCGGTGGCGGCGGCCATGTTGCAGGGCGTCCGCGAAATGGGTCTCGCCTGCCTGCCGTGGACCGACGAGCTGCGCAAGTGGCAGGCGCGCGTCGGGTTCCTGCGCCGCCGGGAGGGAGAGGAGTGGCCGGACGTGTCCGACGCCGCGCTGATGGAGACGCTGGAGGAGTGGCTGGCGCCGTTCCTGTCCGGCGTGTCGCGCCGCGCGCACCTGGACCGGATCGACCTCGGCAGCGCGGTGCGCGGGCTGCTGCCCTGGGCCATGCAGAAGCGCCTGGAGGCGGAGGCGCCGACGCACGTGGAGGTGCCCAGCGGATCGCGCGTCCCCATTGATTACGACGGGGAGGAGCCGGTGCTGGCCGTGCGGCTGCAGGAGATGTTCGGGCTGGCCGAGACGCCGCGCATCGCCGGCGGCCGGGTGCCGCTGCTGCTGCACCTGCTGTCCCCCGCGCGGCGGCCGGTGCAGGTCACCCGCGACCTCGCCAGCTTCTGGACCAACGCCTACAAGGCGGTGAAGGCCGACCTGAAGGGCCAGTACCCCAAGCACTACTGGCCCGACGACCCCATGCAGGCCGAGCCCACCGCGCGCGCAAAACCACGCCGGTAGATACGCCGATAGACCAGCCATCAGGCGGAGCACCAGTCCTCATCCCCTAAAATTTAGTTGACATCATACCTGTCTAGTCTCTTAACCGATTAGAAAGGGTCTGCCCCTACTATCACGGGAATAAACATAATGGGGGAGTGCGTCAGATGTCGTTCGGCAGGTTATCGCTGGTCACCAAGCTGCTCGTCGTGATCGGCCTGGTGACGACCATCGGGCTGGGGGCCGGCGTGATGGTCATCACCGCCAAGAGCGGGTCCGACACCGACACGCTGTCGTTCCGCGAGGGCGAACAGCTCGGCTACCGCTACGCCGCCATGGTGCAGCGCGAGTTGAACGACGCGATGGACACCAGCCGCTTCATCGCCACGTCCCTGGCCAGCTTCCTGAAGACCGGCAGCACCGACCGCGACAAGCTGAACGCCTGGCTGAAGGCCATCACCGAGGCGAACCCCGGCCTGTTGGGCGTCTGGGTCGGCATGGAGCCGAACGCGCTGGACGGCAAGGACGCGGCCTTCGTCAACACCACCGGTAGCGACGCCACCGGCCGCTTCCTGCCCTACTGGAACCGCGCGACGGGCACCGTGGCGGTGGAGCCCCTGGTCGCCTACGACGATCCCGGCCCCGACGGCGCCTATTACCAGACCGCCAAGCGCACGCAGAAGGAGGTGGTGGTCGAGCCCTACCTCTACACCGCGGGCGGCAAGCAGATCCTGATGATGTCGCTGGTGGTGCCCATCATGCGCGACGGCCGCTTCGTCGGCGCGGCGGGTGTCGACATCTCCACCGACGGCATCTGGAACCTGCTGAAGACGGCCAAGCCCTTCGAGACGGGATCGGTCTTCCTGATCTCCAACGGCGGCCTGTGGGCCGCCTACAGCAACACCGCGCACCTGGGCAAGCCGATCGAGGAGACCAACCCGCGCCTGACCGCCGTCAAGCCGGCCATCCGCGCCGGCCAGCCGTACGAGCACTTCTCCGTCTCCGCCAGCCTGCAGACGGAGGTGAAGCAGCTGTTCCTGCCGGTCACCGTCGGTGCGTCGGGCACGCCGTGGTCGATCCTGGTCAACCTGCCGCTGAACCGGGTCGAGATCCCGAAGGTGGAGCTGCGCAACTTCATCCTGGCCGGTGGCGCCGGGCTGCTGGCCGTGCTGCTGGCAGCGCTGTGGCTGGTCAGCCGCGAGGTGGTGGGCAAGCCGCTGAAGCGCGCCATCGCGACGATCCAGGCGCTGACCTCCGGCAACCACGCGGTGGAGGTGAGCGACCGCGGCCGCAGCGACGAGGTCGGCGCCATCGCCGCCGCCCTCCAGCTCTTCAAGGAGAACGCGCTGCGCATGGCCGAGATGGAGGAGCAGCGCCGCCAGGAGGAGCGCCGCGCCGCCGAGCAGCGCCGGCAGGAGCTGAACCGGCTGGCCGACGGGTTCGAGAGCACCGTCGGCGGCGTGGTGCGCGGCGTGGCGGCGCAGTCCGAGCACATGCGCGCCAACGCCCAGGGCCTGTCCGCCATCGCCGAGGAGGCCGACCGGCAGGCCGTGGCGGTCGCCGCCGCCGCCGACCAGGCTTCGGCCAACGTGCAGACCGTCGCCGCCGCGGCGGAGGAGCTGGCGCACTCCATCGCCGAGATCAACGAGCGCATCGCGCTGTCGTCCCGCATGGCGTCGGAGGCGGTGGGCGAGGTCGACAAGACCAACAGCACCATGGAGGGCCTCGCCACCGCCGCGCAGAAGATCGGCGACGTGGTCAGCCTGATCCAGTCCATCGCCAGCCAGACCAACCTGCTGGCGCTGAACGCCACCATCGAGGCCGCCCGCGCGGGCGAAGCCGGCAAGGGCTTCGCCGTCGTGGCCAGCGAGGTCAAGCAGCTCGCCAACCAGACGGCCAAGGCGACCGAGGACATCACCCAGCAGATCACCGCCATCCAGGCCGCCACCACCGGTGCCGTGGAGGCGATCCGCAACATCGGCCGCACCATCGCCCAGGTCAGCGACATCGCCGGCGCCATCGCCGCCGCGGTGGAGGAGCAGTCCGCCGCCACGCAGGAGATCGGCCGCAACGTCCAGCAGGCCGCCCAGGGCACGCAGGAGGTGTCGGACAACATCACCGGCGTCAGCCGCGCCGCCGAGGAAGCCGGCGCCGCCGCCACCCAGGTCCTGGACGCCGCCGGCGGCCTGTCCCGCGAATCCGGCCGCCTGCACCAGCAGGTCGACGCCTTCATCGCCCGCGTCCGGGCGGGGTGAGCCGCCGCGGATGTTGGGTTTTCGCTGGCGCTCAACCCAACCTACGGTGACGCCGTAGGTTGGGTTGAGGCCGAAGCCGAAAACCCAACGTCATGCACGTCCCGTCACGCCCCCGGTTCGTTGGCGTTGGGGAAGAACAGGCGGTCGCCGTTGATCTTGAAGTCGGCGATGGCCTTCTGCCCGTCGGACGAGACCAGCCAGTCGATGAAGGCTTGGCCCTCCGCCGCCTTGACGTGCGGGAACTTCTGCGGGTTGGCCAGGATCACGCCGTACTGGTTGAACAGCCGCTGGTCGCCCTCCACCACCACGTCCAGCCCGGCGCGGTTCTTGAAGCTCAGCCACGTGCCGCGGTCGGCCACCGTGTAGGCGTCCATGGCGGCGGCCGCGTTCAACGTCGCCCCCATGCCCTGGCCCAGCGCCTTGTACCAGCCGCCGGGTGCGGCCGCCGGGTCGATGCCTGCGGCCTTCCACAGCGTCTGCTCGGCCTTGTGGGTGCCGCTGTCGTCGCCGCGCGACACGAACGGCGCCTTGGCCCCGGCGACGCGGGCCAGCGCCTTGGACACGTCCTTCAGGCCCTTGATGCCGGCCGGGTCGGCCTTCGGCCCGACCACCACGAAGTCGTTGTACATCACCGGCAGGCGCTTCACGCCGAAGCCCTCGGCGACGAACTTCTCCTCCGACGGCTTGTGGTGCACCAGCAGCACGTCGGCGTCGCCGCGCCTGGCCATGTCGATGGCCTGTCCGGTGCCCTTCGACACCACCCGCACCTCGACGCCGGTCTTCGCCGTGAACAGCGGCAGCAGGTACTTGAACAGTCCCGAATCCTCGGTCGAGGTGGTCGAGGCCACGGTGATGAAGCGATCGGCCGCGGACGCGGTGTGCGGCAGTGCCGCCAGCGCGGCGGCCGCCACGGCGGCGGCGATGAAGGTGCGGCGAAGCATGGGCGTCTCTCTCCCTTCCTCTCTTGGTCAGACGAATCGTGGTCAGACGAACGACCCGCGGGCGGAGTCGCGGATGATGCTGACGGCGGCGTTCACCGCCAGCGACAGGACGATCAGGATCAGGCCGAGGCCGAGCGCCAGCGGCAGGTCGCCCTTGCTGGTCTCCAGCGCGATGGCGGTGGTCATCACGCGGGTGACGTGGTCGATGTTGCCTCCGACGATCATCACCGCCCCCACCTCGGCCGAGGCGCGGCCGAAGCCGGCCAGCACCGTGGTGGCCAGGCTGACGCGCGCCTCCATCAGCAGCGTGGCGATGGTGTGGAACGGTCCGGTGCCCAGCACGCGCAGCAGGTCGTCGTACTCGACCAGCAGGTCCTCCACCGTCTGCCGCGTCAGTGCGGCGACGATGGGCGTGATCAGCACCGCCTGCGCGGCGATCATGGCGGTGGGCGTGAACAGCAGTCCCAGCGCGCCGAACGGGCCGGAACGCGACAGCAGCAGGTACAGCACCAGCCCCACCACCACCGGCGGCAGCCCCATCATGGCGTTCAGCGCCACCACCACCACGCGCCGGCCGGGGAATCGGAACGCCGCCAGCGCCGCGCCCAGCGGCAGCCCGACCAGCGCCGCCGCCAGCACCGCCGACAGGCTGACGCGCAGCGACAGCCCCACGATCTCCACCAGATCCGGGTCCAGCGTCCCGATCAGGCGCAATGCGGTGGCGAAGGCGGCGGCGAATTCGTGCATGATGGCTCCTGCACGCTTATGCCGTTTTCCTGCATCCTTTACAAGGCGCCTTCCCCCCTTGCGGTACCAAAGGCGCGGCCCCACACTGTTCCTATGGACTCCGAAGAATTCGCCATACGGCCGAATCCGGCCGACCCGCGGCTGACGCAGCGCGTGTCCGGCCTCGACCAGGAGGGCAAGCCGGTCGAGACCGCCGTCACGGTGGAACGGCCGCTGACCCTGTTCCTCAACGGGCAGGAGGTCGTCACCATGATGACCATCGCCGACTACCCGGAATACCTGGCGGTCGGCTACCTGCTGAACCAGAACATGCTGAAGCCGGACGACCGCATCACCGGCATCGACCACGACGAGGAGACCGAGATCGTCGTCGTCCGCACGGAGCGGCGCACCGACTACCAGGAAAAGCTGCGCAAGAAGACGCTCACCTCCGGCTGCGCCCAGGGCACCGCCTTCGGCGACGTGATGGAGGTGTTCGAGACGGTGACGCTCAGCGCCACGGCGCGCCTGCGCACGTCCTGGATCTACGCGCTGTCCAAGGCGATCAACCTGACGCCCAGCCTGTACCTGGAGGCCGGCGCCATCCACGGCGCCGTGCTGTGCCGGGGCGACCGCCCGCTGGTCTACATGGAGGACGTCGGCCGCCACAACGCGGTGGACAAGGTGCGCGGCTACATGCACCTGCACGGCGTCGATCCGGAGGACAAGATCTTCTACACCACCGGCCGGCTGACGTCGGAGATGGTGATCAAGACGGTGCAGATGCGCATCCCCATCCTGGTGTCGCGCTCCGGCTTCACCGCCTGGGGGGTGGAACTGGCGCGGCAGGCCAACCTGACGCTGGTCGGGCGCGCCAAGGGCAAGCGCTTCATCGCGCTGGCCGGCACCGACCGCCTCGTCTACGATGCCGACGCCTCCGCCGGCCCGGACGAGGGGCGCGAGCACCAGCGCAAGGGAAGCCGCGACGATGACTGACCCGATCGCCGATCCGATCGCGGGTGTGTTGCTGGCCGGCGGCCTGTCGCGCCGCATGGGCGGCGGCGACAAGAACCTGCGCCTGCTGGGCGGCCGTCCCATCCTGGACCGCATCGTCGACGTGGTGCGCCCGCAGATCGGTCCCCTGGTGCTGAACGCCAACGGCGACCCGGCGCGCTTCGCCGCCTACGGCCTGCCGGTGGCGCCGGACGTGGTGGAGGGCTACGCCGGCCCGCTGGCCGGCGTGCTGACCGGGATGGAGTGGGCCAGGGCGAACGCGCCGGATTGCCAGTGGCTGGCCAGCTTCGCCACCGACGCGCCGTTCCTCCCCTCCGACCTCGTCGCCCGGCTGATGCAGGCGGTGGTGGCGGAGGGCGCCGACCTCGCCTGCGCCCGGTCCGGCGGGCAGGACCACCCGGTGTTCGGCCTGTGGCCGCTGCGCCTTGCGGATGATCTGCGGCGCGCCATGGTGGAGGAGGGCGTGCGCAAGGTCGACGCCTGGACCGGCCGCTACAGGCTGGCGGTGGCGGACTTCCCCATTGCCCACGTCGACCCCTTCTTCAACACCAACCGCCCCGAGGATCTGGCGGAGGCGGAACGGCTGCTGTCCGGGGGGTGAGGGGGCGGGAACTGTTGCCCCCTCCCAAACCCTCCCCCGCCATGGGCGGTGGAGGGGACTGCCGCCGCTCTGCCCTCCACCTCGAAGAGGGGGAGGGTGCCCGCGTAAGCGGGCGGGAGGGGGCCCCGCGCCCTTCACACTCCCGGCGCCTGCACGGCGCGCAGCAGCGGGGCGGGGTCCACCTGGATCTCGCCGGTGAAGGGGCGGTCGTGCGAGTAGATCAGGAACACCATCGCCGACACCGCGGTGGCATAGAGCGTCAGCGCGATGCGCCGCGCCCCCGGCTTGTCGATGTGGCAGAAGCCGACGGTCAGCAGCGTCACCGTCGCCAGCACGATGACCACCAGCCACTTGATCGGCGTGATGCCGTGCCCGGCAAGGTCCAGCCGCCGCGCCCGCGCCTCCGCCGCGTGGTCCAGCGCGTCCATCATCCAGCGGTGCAGCGAGGTGTCGCGCTCGTCCGCGATGTCGGCCTCGGCGACGATGCCGACCATGCGCATCCGCTCGCCGCGCACCACCGGGCTCGACGATCCCGCCACCATGGCCGGCCATTCCTGGGTGATGATGGCGTCCACATAGGTCTGCGCCGCCGCCAGGAAGTCGTCGCGCACGGGCGGCGGCAGCTTGACGGACAGTTCCACCGCCTGCCGCAGGGCCCGCGCCTCGCTGCGCACGGCGTTGCGCGCCTCGTTGCCGTCGGTCCACACGCTGGACGCCAGGAAAGCCATCACCAGCGCCGTCAGCGTGGCGACGAGCTGGTGGGTGTTGTTGGTCAGCCCCGTCGCCGCCCGGCCGACGCGCGTCGGCTGCAGCAGCCCCAGCAGCAGGTCCACGCACGCCGCGAGCAGCAGGAAGCCCGCGAAGATCACGAGCGCCAGTTCCCACAGGGGCAGGGCGTAGAAGGCGTCGAGCATGGCGGGAACCGTGGGCGGCGGGGGTGCTTCACGCCTGCATAGCGTGGCGGCACCGTAACCGCAACCTGTGCGGTCAGTCGTCCGCCGCCGCCATGGCCGGGCGGGTGCGCAGGAAGCGGGTGGCGTCCTCGGCCGACATGGGCGGGCTGAACAGGTAACCCTGCGCGCCGTGGCAGCCGTGCCGGCGCAGGAAGTCCAGCTGCGGCTCCGTCTCCACCCCTTCGGCGATGACGGTCAGGCCCAGGCTGCTGCCCAGGCCGATGATCGCCTTGACGATGGCCGCGTCGTTCTGGTCGGTCGGCACGTCGTTCACGAAGGAGCGGTCGATCTTCAGCGTGTCCACCGGGAAGCGCTGGAGGTAGCTCAGGCTGGAGTATCCCGTGCCGAAATCGTCGATGGAGACCTTGACCCCCATCTCCTTCAGCGACTTCAGGATCAGGATCGCCATGTCGACGTTGCGGATCAGCGCGCCCTCGGTGACCTCCAGCTCCAGGCACCAGGGCGGCAGGCCGTGGCGCGACAGCGCGGCGCTGACTTGGCCCGGCAGGTCGGCGGAGCGGAACTGCAGGGCGGAGACGTTCACCGCGACGCGCTGCAGGGGCAGCCCCTCGGCCTGCCACAGCTTGGCCTGCCGGCACGCCTCGTCGAGGACCCACAGGCTGATGGCGGCGATCTGGCCGCTCTCCTCCGCCACCGGGATGAAGCGGCCCGGCGGCACCATGCCCAGGTCCGGGTGCGCCCAGCGGATCAGCGCCTCCAGCCCGGTCACCCGGCCGGAACCCAGCTCGATCTGCGGCTGGTAGTGCAGGCGGAACTCGCCGAGGTCGAGGGCGCGGCGGATGTTGGCCTCCAGGTTCAGGCGCTCGTTGAGCTGCGCGTCCATGGAGGTGGTGAAGAAGCGGAACGCGTGCCGGCCGGCGGCCTTCGCCTGGTACATGGCGGCGTCGGCGTTCTTGATCAGCCGCTCGCCGTCCTCGCCGTCGCCGGGGTACAGGCTGATGCCGATGGACGGCGAGATGGTGAAGTCGCGGTCCTTGATGCGCATCGGCTCGCACACGCAGTCGAGGATGCGCGCGGCGACGCGGGCCACCTCGGCGGCGTTGCCGGCGTCGGGCAGCACGATGATGAACTCGTCGCCGCCCAGCCGGCCGACCGTGTCCACCTCGCGCAGCGCCTGCTGGAGGCGCACCGCCACGTCCTTCAGCACCTCGTCGCCGATGGTGTGGCCGAGCGAGTCGTTGATCACCTTGAAGTGGTCGAGGTCGAGGAACAGCACCGCCACCGTGCCGTTCGACCGCTTCGCCGCGGTGATCGCGTGGCCGAGCCGGTCCTGCAGCAGCGTGCGGTTCGGCAGACCGGTCAGTGCGTCGTAGTGCGCCAGGTAGTGCACGCGCTGCTCGGCCGCCTTGCGCTCGGTCACGTCGTCCACGAAGGCGAGGACGAACATCAGCGTGTTGTCGCGGGACACCGGCTGGAAATGGACGTGGTAGTAGCCGGACTTGTTGCCCAGCGTGGAGATGTACTGCGTCTCGATCTCCACCGGCTCGCCGGTGGCGGCGCGGCGGATCGCCGGGGCGAGCGACTGGTCGCGCGCGTCGGTGATCATGTTGAAGCCGATCACCTGCTCGGGCGGCGCGCCCATGAAGCGCCCGATCATCGGGTTGCAGTCGAGCACCCGCCCCTCGGCGTCGAGGATCAGGATGCCGACCGGCGCCTGGGTGAAGAAGTGGTGCAGCTCCGCCTCGCGCCGGCGCAGCGACAGCGTCATGTCGGAGGCCAGCTGCATGGCGCGCGCCCGCGTCGTCGACAGCGACCACACCACGCCGAACAGCAGCAGCGAGATCAGCCCGCCGGCCGCCAGCACCATGACCGGCTTGTCGGTG
>NZ_DASPMG010000130.1:0-3765 GCF_035627195.1 Azospirillum sp. | reverse complement strand
CGACCGATGGTCTCTGGACCGTCCATTTCGCCGCCGAGGCGATCGCGCAAGTCGACTTGCGCGATCGCCTCGGTTCGGTCCAACCTGTCAACCATGTCTCCGAACACCTGTAAACCAAGTGTCCGGTCTGAACAGCTGGCGCTCAACCCAACCTACGGGTGACTTCGTAGGTTGGGTTGAGGCGAAAGCCGAAAACCCAACGCCGTCAGCGCACCGCGCGCTCCCCCCGGATCAGATCGGCGTACCACCGGGACGACGCCTTCGGTGTGCGCTTCAGGGTCTGGAAGTCCACGTGCACGAGGCCGAAGCGGGTGCCGTAGCCGGTGCCCCATTCGAAGTTGTCGAGCAGTGACCACACGAAGTACCCGCGCACGTCCGCTCCCTGGCGCATGGCGTCGCGCATGCGGTCGATGTACAGGCGGAAATAGGCGATGCGGTGCGGGTCGTTCACGGCACCATCCGCGTCCACCGTGTCGCTGCCGCCGCAGCCGTTCTCGGTGATGACGATGGGCATGCGGTAGCGCCGGGTGATCTCCAGCAACTCGTCGCGGAAGGCGTCGGGGAAGATCGCCCAGCCGACGCCGTAATCGGGCGCCCCGGCCGGCGCGTCGCCCCAGGCGTACCCCCAGGTCCAGGACGGGTCGGTCTTGGCGAAGATCGGGCCGTAGTGGTTGAGGCCGAACCAGTCGATGGGCCGGCAGATGCGCGCCATGTCGCCGGCCTGCACATAGGGCTCGATGGCGGCGGCGATGCGGGGCGGGTAGTGGCCCAGCAACTGCGGGTCGGGGAAGGCGAGGTTCCAGTGCTCGTCCAGCAACGCCGCCGCCTCGGCGTTCTCCGGCTTGCCGTGCTCGGGCAGGACCTGCTGGCGGTTGTGGATGGCGCCGATGGAGGCGCCGGGGACCAGGGCGCGCAGCACGTCCACCCCCGCACCATGGGCGAGGTTCACGTGGTGGATGGCTTTCAGGTGCTGCGCGCGATCGGTGATGCCGGGAGCCGCCCAGGGGATGGCGTAGCCGAACAGGGTGAAGACCGAGAACTCGTTGAAGGTGACCCAGCGCTTCACCCGGTCGCCGTAGCGCCGCGCCACCAGCGCGGCGTAGTCCGCGTACCAGCCCGCGCAGTCGCGGTTCGCCCAGCCGCCCAGATCCTGCAAGGCCTGCGGCAGGTCCCAGTGGTACAGGCACAGCCAGGGCTCGATGCCTGCCTCCAGCACGCCATCGATCAGGCGGTCGTAGAAGTCGAAGCCCTTCGGGTTCACCGCACCCCGGCCGCGCGGCTGGATGCGCGGCCACGCGACGGAGAACCGGTAGGCGTTCACGCCGATATCCCGCATCAGCGCAATGTCCTCGGCGGCGCGGTGGTAGTGGTCGCAGGCCACATCGGCGTTGCTGCCGTCGCCGATGCCGCCCTTGGTGATGCAGCGCGTGTCCCAGATGCTCATGCCCCGGCCGTCGTCGCGCACGGCACCCTCCACCTGGTAGGCGGAGGTCGACACGCCCCACACGAAGTCCTGCGGCATACGGGGGGCTGGGGTGTCGGGCATGGGGTCCTCCGGGGCTGGGTGGAGCGATACTACCTTTGGCAGGATGCCCGTGGAACGGGCATAATGGCGACCAATTGCCGTGCGGAGGACGCGTCATGACCGGTCGATCGGATTTCAGGTTCCCGCCGGGATTCCGCTGGGGGGCGTCGACCTCCGCCTACCAGATCGAGGGGGCGGCGAACGAGGACGGGCGCGGGCCCAGCATTTGGGACACGCTGTGCCGCATGAAGGACCGCGTGGACAACGGCGAGACCGGCGACGTCGCCTGCGACCACTACCACCGGTACCGCGAGGACGTGGCGCTGATGCGCGGTCTGGGGCTGAACGCCTACCGCTTCTCGGTGGCGTGGCCTCGGGTGCTGCCGCGCGGGCGGGGTGCTGTGAACGCGGCGGGGCTGGATTTCTACGACCGGCTGATCGATTCGCTGCTGGAGGCGGAGATCGAGCCGTGGCTGTGCCTGTACCACTGGGATCTGCCGCAGGCCCTGCAGGACCTGGGCGGCTGGGCCAGCCGCGACACGGCCGGGTGGTTCGCGGACTACGCCGCCGTCTGCGCGCGGCGCTACGGCGACCGGGTGAAGAACTGGGCCACCATCAACGAGTTTTCGGTCTTCACGCTGTTCGCCTACGCGTTCGGCGCGGGTGCTCCGGGGATATCCGACCGGCAGGAGCATCTGAAGGCCATGCACCACGTGAACCTTGCCCACGGGGCGGGGGTAGACGTGCTGCGTGCCCTGGTGCCCGGAGGCTCCATCGGCGCGGTGCACAGCGTGCAGACCTGCCGGCCGGAGGATCCGGCCAACCCGGAGCATTGCGAATCCGCCGCGCTGTTCGACGAGCTGTGGAACCTCGCGTTCCCCGACGCACAGCTGCTGGGCCACTACCCGCCGCGCATCGCCGCACTCATCGAGCCCTATGTGCAGGCGGGGGACATGGCGCGGATCTGCCGGCCCATCGACTGGTTCGGCCTCAATCACTACGCGCCCATGTATTCGAAGCCGGACGACGGCAACGTCTGGGGATGCGGCTGGGGGGCGGCGCCGGATGACATGCCGCGCACCGACATCGGCTGGCCGATGGACCCGACGGCGTTCCGTGACGTGCTGCTGGACCTGGGCAAGCGCTACAGGCTGCCGGTCTACGTCACCGAGAACGGCTTCGGCAGCAAGACGGAGACGGGGACGGACGACCCCCGGCGCCTCGCCTACCTGCGGGACTACATCGCGGCGATGGGGGAGGCGTTGATGGCGGGGGCGGACGTGCGCGGCTATTTCGTGTGGTCGCTGCTCGACAATTTCGAATGGAACGGCGGCTACGCGCCGCGCTTCGGCATCGTGCACGTGGATTACGAGACGCAGGCGCGCACGCCGAAGGAGTCGGCGCGGTGGTACGCGGACTTCATCCGGGGGCAGCGGGGCGTGTGACGACGTTGGGTTTTCGTCCGCAGCCTCAACCCAACCTACCCATGCGTGCGGGCACCCGTAGGTTGGGTTGAGCGCCAGCGAAAACCCAACATCGGGCCCCTACACCTGCGGGTCGACCATTTCCAAGGCCGGGTGGCAGGCTTCCTCGCGCAGGCGGACGGCACCGTTGGTGCGTTCCAGGACGAACTTGCGCTTGTGGTGCGCCTCCAGCCCGGCGTGGCTGCCGATGGTCAGCAGGGTGGCGTGCCGGAACTCGGTGTCCAGCAGGCGCATCATGTCCTCCTCGCTGGCCGGGTCGAGGGAGTCGGTGGCGTCCTCCACGAAGATCCAGTCGGGGCGGCGGATCAGCAGGCGGGCGAAGCCAAGGCGCTGCTGCTCGGACACGGCCAGCACGCCGTCCCAATGCTCGCTGTCGTCCAGGCGCTCGCACAGGTGGCGCAGCCCGACGCGTTCCAGTGCGGCGTGGGCGCAGTCGTCGTGCACCTTCTCCGGCTCCGCCGGATAGCTGAGTGCCGCGCGCAGGGTGCCGTGCGGCAGATACGGGCGCTCGGGCATGAAGAAGACGCGGGTGTGGGCCGGCAGGGCGATGCGCCCGCTGCCCCACGGCCAGACGCGCGCCACGGCGCGGAACAGCCGGATCGCGGCACCCGGATCGCCAGCGATCAGCACGCGCTCGCCCGGCCGCACCTCGGCGCTGAAGCGCTCGATCACGGGATGGCCGTCGGGCTCGGTGATGCTGACGTCCTGGAAGGACAGGCTGTGCTCCGCGTCCGTGCGGTCGACGGTGATGCGCGC
>NZ_DASPMG010000129.1:0-20333 GCF_035627195.1 Azospirillum sp. | reverse complement strand
GGCCGGGCACGCCGTTCCGGCGGCCGGCGGCTTCATCGAATGGTTCGTCACGGCCGCCGCGTCCGGCGTGTTCGGCCTGATCGTCGGCGCGGCGCTGATCCCGCTGGTCCACAAGGTGGCCCTGCCGATCGTGGCGAAGGTCAGGGGGTGAGCGGGTCTCCCCCCGCCCACGCCCGCAATTCCCCGGCGAGGCGGTCGAGCACCGGCCGCCAGTCGTCCAGGCGCGGCTGACGGAACACGCGCAGGCCCGGATACCACGGGCTGTCCTCGCGCCCGGCCAGCCAGCGCCAGCAGCCGTCGAAGCGCGACAGCAGCCACACCGGCCGCCCGACCGCCCCCGCCAGATGCGCCACCGCCGTGTCGACGCTGATGACCAAGTCGAGGCGGCGGACGATCCCCGCCGTGTCGGCGAAGTCCGCCACCTCCCCCATCGGGTCGACCATGCACGCGTCGAACGGCGCCTCGCGCGCCTGTTCGGCCGCAGCACCCATCTGCAGGCTGTAGAGCCGCACGCCGGGCACGTCGAGCAGCGGCGCGAACGCCTGAAGGGGCAGGCTGCGGCGGCGGTCGGCGAAGCTCCAGCGGCGGTCCTCCGGCCGCGGCTCCCCGGCCCAGACGAGGCCGACGCGGCGCACGCCGTCGCCGGTGAAGAACCGGTCGAAGCGTTCGTCGCCGGGAAACCGGTCGGCCATATAGGGGATGGCGGCCGGAACGGTGTCCACCTCCGTGCCGAAGACCAGCGGCAGGCTCATCATCGGGCAGATCAGGTCGAAGGCCGGGGTCGCGCCCAGCGGGTGGACGTCCGCCACGCCGGGCACGGTCGCCAGCAGCCGGACCAGGGCCGGCGGACACTCCACCACCACCCGCGCGCCGCGCGCCGCCACCAGGGGGGCGTAGCGCACGAACTGCAGCGTGTCGCCGTGCCCCTGCTCGCCGTACAGCAGGATCGTCCGGCCCTCCGGCGGCTCGCCGCGCCAGCGCGGCCGGCCGCGTCCGGGGAAGGCGACGTTGGCCTGGAAGCGCCACTCGAACTCCCGCCACCCCTCGGCGAACCGGCCGGTGAGGAGAAGCTGGTGGGCGAGGTTGCAGTGCGTGTGGGCGTCGTCCGGCGCCGCCGCCAGGGCGCGGCGATAGGCGTGGATGGCCGCAACGTTGCGGTCCTGGTCGGCCAGCGTCACCGCCATGTTGTACCACGCCTCCCTCCGCGCCGGGGCCAGCGCGAGCGCGGTGCGGTAGAGGTCCACGGCCGGCGCGAAGGCGCCCGTCGCCTTCACGGCGTTGGCCAGCCCGAACCACGCGTCGGCGTTCAGCGGCTCGCGCGCCAGGGCGCGGCGGAAGGCCCGCGCGGCCCCGGCGGCGTCGTGCAGGGCGTGGCGGATCTGGCCGATCTCCAGGTCCGGCCGCGCGAGACCGGGCGCCAGCACCCCGGCACGGCGGAAGGCGGGCAGCGCCGCCTCGCCCCGCCCGGCGTCGCGCAGCGCGATCCCCAGGTCGAACCAGCCCGCCAGCGCGTCCGGACGCAGCGCCAGCGCCGTGCGGTAGAGCGCCGCCGCCTCGGCCGGCCGGCCACCGTCGGTGAGCGCGTCGGCGGCGGCGGCGAAGGCGTCCGCCTGTTCGGCATCGGCGGCGCGGGCCAGGGCCTTGTGCAGGTTGCCGCGGTACGCCGCCGAACCGGGGTTGAGCGCCACCGCCTGCGCCATGAAGCGCACCGCCGCCCCGGCGCGACCGGTCTGCGCGCACGCCACGCCGGTCAGGTGCAGCGCGTCGGGGTGGTCCGGGTGCTGCGCCAGGATGGCGGCGTACGCCCGTTCCGCCTCCGCCAGCCGGCCGGACTGGTGCAGGGCCACGGCCGCGCGCAGGGCGTCGTCGATGTCGGCGTCGTCGATCTCCATGGCGGCGATCTTCCGGAATGCCCCCCGGAAGGTCAACGGGCAAGCGCTTAAAGGCGATTGCGCGGCCCCTACCCGCAGGGCGGCACCTGCAGCGCCGGCAGGCCGTTCCACAGGATGGCAAGCAGCGAAGACGCGGCGGCGGCGGCGGTGAACCAGCGCAGGAAGCGGCGCGGGTCGTCGCGCGCGTGCGGCGCCGGGCCGCCGCCCAGCAAGGCGCGCACCAGCACCGCCGCCGTCAGCAGCAGCGCCACCGCCGTCGCCGCCACGACGGCGAACGGCACGAAGGGGAAGCCCAGCACCTCCCACCGGTCCAGCCCGCGGGCACAGGCCAGGCCGTTCACCCCGTAGACCACCGTGAAGTGCGCCGCCCACACCAGGAAGGCGGCCATGGCGCCGGCGAAGGCCGTGGGGAAGCTGCGCGCACTCATGCCGCCAGCCTCGGGAACAGGTGCACCATGAGGAGCGCCACGACGCCCTGCGCGCAGGTGTAGTGCCAGAACAGCATGGTGTTGTCGAAGGTCACCCGCCGCCGCGATCCCAGCAGGCCGAAGGCCGAGCGCGCCAGCGTGTACGGCACCATGACCAGCAGAACGCCGACGTGGAAGCCCTGCCAGGCGACCAGCATGTAGACCACCGCGCCATAGGCGCTCTCCGCCCCCTTCAGGCCGGTCAGGATCTGCGCCATGCCGTCGGTCACCGCGGCGGCGATCAGCAGCGCCAGCCCGCCCAGCAGGGCGAGCCGCATCGGCCATGGCCGGTCCCGCGACAGCGCCCGGCCGGCGAACGCCATGGCGCCCGCGCCGAGGCCCCACAGCGCCACGCCCGCCGCCAGCCACCACAGCGGCGGCAGCGCGGCGGCGTCCCCGTTCTGGCCGGCCGGCCACACGTCCGGGCTGACCGTCCACAGGAACAGGTAGGTGAACAGCAGGCAGGCGAAGGCGGTGCCGTCGACCAGCAGCAGGACCACCACCGCCCACCAGGAATGGCTGCGCGGCCCCTGCACGTAGACGGGCACGCGGATCCCGCCGCCGATGTCCTGGGGCGGGTGGTCCTCGCCCTTGTCCAGTTCCCACAGCCACCAGTAGACGCAGGCGATGGCCAGCGCCGCCGGCACCAGCGACGGCCAGTACAGCTGCACCGTCAGCATCAGGAAGTGTACGGCCGTGAACAGCCCGGCCAGGAACGGCCCCCAGTGCGGCCCCGGCATGGGCATCAGGTACTGGGGCGTGGCGTCGATCGGGCTGGTGACGATGGTCTCGCGCCGGTTGGTGGGGGCGCCGGGCAGGAAATGGCCGCCGGCCTCCACCTCGCGCGACAGGTTCGGGTCGTCCCACAGCGGGTAGAGGCTGTTGACGCGGGGGATGGAGCGCGTGGCGTACCAATCGTTCGGCACCCATTCCAGCGTGCCGGCGTTCCACGGGTTGTCGGATGTCCGCTCCCCATGGCCCAGCGCCGTGCGCGCCATGTCCACCAGCACCACCAGCACGCCCAGCGCCAGCACGAAGGCGCCCACGGTGGAGATCAGGTTCAGCCAGTCCCACCCCAGCCCGGTGGGGTAGGTGTAGACGCGCCGCGGCATGCCCAACAGGCCGCTGATGTGCATGGGGAAGAAGGCGGTGTTGAAGCCCCCGAACATCAGCCAGAAGGCCCAGCGCCCCAGCCGCTCCGACAGGCGCATGTTGTTGAAGGTGGGCCACCAGTAGTACAGGCCGGCGAACATCGGGAACACCATGCCGCCGATCAGCACGTAGTGCAGGTGCGCCACCACGAAGTAGCTGTCGTGCGCCTGCCAGTCGAAGGGGATGACCGCCACCATCACGCCCGTCAGCCCGCCCAGCACGAAGATGAACAGGAAGCCCAGCACGAAGTACGTGGGCACCGTCCACTGCACCCGCCCCTTGCCCAACGTGGCGATCCAGGCGAACACCTGCACGCCGGCCGGCACCGACACCGCCATGCTGGCGGCGGAGAAGAAGCTCAGGGACAGTTGCGGGATGCCGGTGGTGAACATGTGGTGCACCCACAGGCCGAAGCTGAAGAACCCCGTGCCCACCAGCGCCAGCACCACCCAGTCGTGCCCGACCAGCCGGTGCTGCGCGATGGCCGGCACCATCATCGACACCATGCCGGCCGCCGGCAGGAAGATGATGTAGACCTCCGGATGGCCGAAGAACCAGAACAGGTGCTGCCACAGCAGCGGGTCGCCGCCCTTCTCGGCCATGAAGAAGGGCCATTGGAACGCGCGCTCGATCTCCAGCAGTGCGGTCGCCAGGATCACGGCGGGGAAGGCGAAGATGATCATGCCGGCCATCACCAGCATGGCCCAGGCGTAGACCGGCAGCTTGTCCAGCGACATCCCCGGCGGCCGGGTCCGCAGGATGCCCACCACGATCTCTATGGCCCCGGCGATGGCGGAGATCTCGATGAAGCCGATGCCCAGCAGCCAGAAGTCGGCGTTGATGCCGGGGGAGAAGGTGAAGCTGGTCAGCGGCGGGTACATGAACCAGCCGCCGTCGGGGGCCGCGTCGAAGATGAGCGAGCAGAAGAAGGACACGCCGCCGAAGGCATAGGCCCAGAAGGCGAAGGCGGAGAGGCGCGGAAACGGCAGGTCGCGCGCCGCCAGCATGGCCGGCAGCAGGTAGACGGCGATGGCCTCCACCATCGGCACGGCGAACAGGAACATCATGCCGGTGCCGTGCACGGTGAAGAACTGGTTGTAGGCGCGGTGGCCCAGCAGGTCGTTCTCCGGCACCGCCAGCTGTGCCCGCATGGCCAGCGCCAGCAGGCCGGCGATGACGAAGAACAGCAGCGCCGTGCCGATGTAGAAGATGCCGACGATGTTGTTGTTCACCGCCGTGACGAGGCGCCAGCCCTTGGGCGGGTCCCACACGCGCTCCAGCGTGCGCAGCTCGTCGCCCGGGCGCGGCAGCGGGCTGGGCAGGCCCTGGTCGGCGTCGAGCGGGGCGGTCATTTCAGGCTCTCCAGCCACGCGGCCATGGCGCGCAGCGTCTCGCCGTCCAGGGTGCCGAAGGAGGGCATGCGGTTCTCCGGCTTCAAATGCTGCGCCCCGGCGATCCAGCCGGCCAGGGACCCCACGCCGTTGGGAAAGGTCCCCGCCGCCAGCGTCGGCCGGCTTCCGACGTGGGTCAGGTCCGGGCCGCGCTTGCCCGCCGCCGGGGTGCCGCGCACCGTGTGGCATTCGCCGCAGCCGGCCTTCAGAAAGGCGTCGCGCCCGGCGGCCAGCACCGGGTCGGCCGGCTCCGCCGCCGGCCGCTCCTGCCCGGCCAGCCAGTCGGCGAAGCGGTCGGGGGGCAGGACGGTGACGTCGAAGGCCATGCGGGTGTGCTGGGCGCCGCAGTACTCCGCGCACTGGCCGCGGTAGATGCCCGGCTTGTGGGCGGTCAGCGTCAGCCGGTTCACGTGGCCGGGGATCATGTCGATCTTGCCGGCGAGGCTGGGGATCCAGAAGCTGTGGATGACGTCGGCGGTGGTGACGGTGAACTCCACCGGCCGGCCGGCGGGGATGACGATCTCGTTGGCGGTGGCGACGCCGTCCGGATAGCGCACCTCCCACCACCACATGTACCCCACCACCGCGACGCGCAGCGTGTCCTGCCCGGTCGGCGCCGTCAGGCGGCGGGCGATGCCGAATTCGTAGACCTGCAGCGCGGTCAGCACGACCACGGGGAACAGGATGCCGCCGCCGAACACCCAGGCGCGGGCACCCGGAAACCGCTCCGGCCGGGCCAGCACGGCGTAGAGCGACAGCGCCATGACGGCGGCGAAGATGGCGCCGCCGCCGATGAACAGCAGCAGCGTCAGATCATAGACCGCGGCCGCGTGGTCCGCCCCCGGGTCGAGCGCCGATTGCGGCCCGCCGCGCATCCCCTGCCCTCCGCTGCCCCGTGTTGCCCCTGCGCACGTCAACTCAGCCAGAGCGTGGGTGTTCCCATGCCCATGTGGGGGAGGGGCGCAACCATCGGCGGGAAACACCGTTCCCTCCCCCGACGGTGGAGGTGCCGAAGGGGATAAAGGGCATGGCCGGACGGCTGTGGTTTCTGCTGCCGCTGCTGTTGGCGGCCTGCGGCGAGGCGGCGCCGCCCGCCCACCTGCGCGTGGCCGGCGGCGACGCGGAACGCGGCCGGGCGGCGATCCTGGCGGCGGGCTGCGCCACCTGCCACGCCATCCCCGGCATCCCGGCGGTGCGCGGCATGGTCGGGCCGCCGCTGGACGGCTTCGCGGGGCGCACCTACATCGGCGGCGTGCTGCCCAACACGCCGTCCTACCTCGTGGCGTGGCTGCGCGACCCGCCCGCCTTCGCCCCCGGCACCGCCATGCCCAACACCGGCCTCGACGCCGACGCGGCGCGCGACATCGCCGCCTACCTCTACACGCTGGGACCGCCGGGCGCACCGCCGCCGGGCGGGCTGTGGGGCGGGCGTTAAGGCGCCGTCCACGCCGCCACCGGCCGGCCCGGCAGGGTGCGCACGAAGGCGGCCAGCCAGAACAGGCCCACCGCCGCCACCGCCAGCGCGTCGCGCCAGGACGGCGCGCCGTCCGCCATGCCCGGCCGCACCTGCCAGTAGAGGTGGGCCGCGTGCTGGACCAGCAGCAGCAGCGTCGCCGCCACCAGCACCCAGCGCAGCCGCCGCAAACGCCCGCCCACCAGCAGCAGCGCCGCCACCCCGGCCGCAGGCACCGTCAGGCCGGGCACCAGCCACCACCACACGCCATCCTGCCGCGCAAGGTACCACGCCACCTCGTGCGGCAGGTCGGCCGACCACACCACCAGGAACTGCACGAACCACAGCCAGGCCGAGGCCAGCACCAGCGCCAGCAGGGCGCCGGCCAGGCTGGCGACGCGGCCCGGCGGCTCCCGGTCGGGGCGCAGCGTGGCGGCCAGGATCGCGGCAGCCAGCGCCGCCGCCATCTGCGCCACGCCGAAGGCCAGCCCATAAAGACTCGACAGCCACGCCGGGTCCAGCGCCATGACCCAGTCCATGCCGGCCAGCGTCACCGTCGGCAGCACCAGCATCAGCCCCACGGCCGCCACCCGCCGGCGGTGCCGCCCCGGCCGCGTCATCGCCCAGGCCAGCGCGCTCCACACCGCCAGATAAACGGCGGTGCGCACGACGAACGCGGTGCCGCCCAGCCAGCGCGCCCGCGCCTCGTGCAGCCCCGCCTCGCCGCCCGGCCGCGCCCAGGGATAGATGTCTTCCAGCCCCAGAAGCAGCGGCACCGACAGCAGCGCCAGCAGCGGCAGGGTCAGCGCCCCGGCCTCCAGCTCGCCCCGCACCGGCGCCAGCCAGGGGTCGCCCAGCAGGTGGCCCAGCATCAGCACGGTCAGGCACCCGATCCCCAGGCCCGCCCACAAGACGAACCCCACCAGCCACGCCGGCCGGAACGCCGCCGAATCGGCCCACCAGCCGAACGCGGCGAGCAGCAGGGCAACCAGCGCCAGCAGGGGCCAAAGCGCGCGGTGGGTCATCGCCGTCCCTCCGCCCGGCCGGCTTGCAGCGCCTTGACGTGCGCGGCGATGGCCCACCGGTCGGCCGGGGCGATGCGGTCGCCGTAGGCCGGCATGGGGCCGGAGCCGTGCGTCAGCACGTCCACGATCCGCGCGGGCGTCAGGGCCTGCTTGTCCGCCGCGTGGAAGGACGGCGGCGCCGGGAAGCCGTGCCGTACCACCGCCCCGTCGCCGTTGCCGCCGATGCCGTGGCAGGGCGTGCAGTGGATGGCGAAGCGGTCCCGCCCGCGCGCCAGGTCGGGGGCGGACGGCGGCGCGGACGGCAGGCTGCCGCGCGGCACGCTGCCCGGCGGCACCGGGTCGGCCAGCGCCGCCGCCACCGTGCCCGGCCGCGTGGGCTGGCGCTGCGCCAGCCCGTCGTCGCAGGCGGCCAGCGGCAGCAAGAGTGACGTAAGGATGGCGGCGCGCCTCACCACGGCACCTCCGCCACCCGGTCGGGGTGCTGCTCCTCCAGCGCGCGCCGCGTGCGCCGGGGGTCGTACAGCGGGTCGGCGCTCTCCACGCACAGGAAGAAGGCGTCGGCGGAGGCGCGGTGGAATTGCGGGTCGTTGAACAGGGGGTGGTACGGCTCGGGCAGGCGGTTCAGCGCGAACATCGCCAGCACCGCCGCGCCCGCCGCCCCCAGGATGCCCAGGATGATCGCCGACGGCAGGAACGACGGCCAACTGTGCAGCGGCCGCCCGCCGACGTTCAGCGGGTAGTCCACGGCCGACATCCACCATTGCAGCAGATACCCCCCGCCCCCCAGCGCCAGCGCCCCGGCCAGCGCGGCCAGCGGCAGCAGCCAGCGCCGCCCGAAGTCCCCCGAGAGGTAAGGAGCGAGGTCCTCCACCGGCACCGGGCTGAACCCGTCGATGCGGCGGTAGCCCGCACGGTGCAGTGCCCGCGCCGCCATGACTAGCCGGTCGGCGCTGCCGAACTGGGCGATCAGGCCGTAGGCGCTGGGGCGTTCGGTCATGACCGCACTCCCGGCTTCACTCCGGGCCCACCATGCTCGGCGTGCGTCTCGAACATGGAGATGGCGGGCACGAAGCGCACGAACAGCAGCATCAGCGCGCAGAACAGCCCGATGGTGCCGGCCAGCAGCCCGACCTCCCACCATGTCGGCCAGTAGGTGCCCCAGGAGGACGGCAGGTGGTCGCGGTAGAGGCCGCCGACGACGATCACCAGCCGGTCCAGCCAGACCCCGGCGTTGACCAGCACGCCGATGACGATCAGCGCCGCCGTGCTGCGCCGCACCCGCGCGAACCACAGCGCCTGCGCCGCCCCCACCGTACCCAGCATGGCACCCCAGGTCAGCGGCGCGAAGGGGCCGGTCGCCCGCCGCAGGGCCGATTGCCACGCGTGGTCACCGGCCTGCCACGCCACGAACCCCTCGAACCCGTAGGACCACGCCATCACCACGGCGTTGGCCAGCAGCAGCTTGGCGACGATGTCGATGTGCCGCCGCGTCACCAGCGCGTGCAGGCCCAGCAGCGTGCGCACCAGCAGCGCCACCACCAGCACCATGGCAAGGCCGGACAGCAACCCGCTGACCACGAAGTAGGGGGCGAAGCGCGCGCGGTGCCAGTCCGGCACCACGGTGACGGCGAACTCGAAGGACACGGTGCTCTGCATGAACACCACCAGCGGCACCACCAGCGCCGCCAGGATCCGGTAGGCCTTCTGGTGGTTCAGCCAGTGCCGGGCGGAGCCGCGCCAGCCCAGCGCCAGCGCGCCGAACACCACTTGCCCGCACCGCGTGCGCGCCCGGTCGCGCAGCGCCGCCAGATCGGGGATCAGGCCCACGTACCAGAACAGCGCCGTCACCACGATGTGCGTGAGGATGGCGAAGAAGTCCCACACCAGCGGGCTGCGGAACTGCGGCCACACCGCGAACGTCGCCGTGTAGGGGAACACCCAGTGGAACAGCCAGGGCCGGCCCAGGTGCAGGATCGGGAACAGCCCGGCGCACAGCACGGCGAACAGGGCCGCCGCCTCGGCGAAGCGGTTGATCCCGGTGCGCCAGCGCGCCCCCCGCAGGACCAGCGTGGCGGCCAGCAGGCTGGCGGCGTTGGCGATGCCGATCCACCAGACGTAGTTGATGATGTCGAACGCCCAGACGTAGGGCACGTTTGTGCCCCACACGCCCACGCCCCAAACGAACAGCCCGGCGCAGGCGATGACCAGAACCAGCACGCCACCCAGCGCCGCCGCGAAGCCGGCGGCCCAGCGCCAGCCAAAGCGCTGCTCCAGGACGATGGCGCCGGCTTCGTGGTGGGGTGCGGCCGGCATGCTCAGGCACCCTCCCCGGCCGGCGGGTTGTCGACGCGGGCGAGGTAGGTGGTGCGCGGGCGGGTGTTCAGTTCGCCCAGCAGGGCGTAATTGCGCGGGCTGCGCTTGCGTCGGCTGACGGCGCTGCCGGAGTCGTTCACGTCGCCGAACACGATGGCGCCGGACGGGCAGGCCTGCTGGCAGGCGGTGACCACCTCCCCGTCCGCGATGGGGCGGTTCTCCAGCTCGGCGCGGATGCGGGCGGCGGCGATGCGCTGGGTGCAGTAGGTGCACTTCTCCATCACGCCGCGCACGCGGACGGTCACCCCCGGGTTCGCCGCCTCCGCCGGCACCGCGTCCTCCTGCGCGTAGTCGAACCAGTTGAAGCGCCGCACCTTGTAGGGACAGTTGTTGGAGCAATACCGCGTGCCGATGCAGCGGTTGTAGACCATGACGTTCAGCCCCTCGCCGTCGTGCACCGTGGCGTTCACCGGGCACACCACCTCGCACGGCGCCTTTTCGCAGTGCATGCACAGCATCGGCTGGAACAGCGTCCGGTCGCCCTCAAAGTACCGGTCGACGCGCAGCCAGTGCATCTCGCGCCCACGCGCCACCTCCTCCCGCCCCACGACGGGGACGTTGTTCTCCGCCTGGCAGGCGGTGACGCAGGCGTTGCAGCCGATGCAGGCGTTCAGGTCCACCGCCATGCCCCAGGCGTGCCCCTCGTAGGCGTAGTCCGGGTAGATGGAGGGCGGCGGCTCCTGCGGCGGCGGCGGTGCCGTGCGCACGACGTCGCGCCCGGCCATGGTGGCGTGGCGCTGGGTGGTCGCCAGCGCGGCGCGTTCGCCGGTGGCGCGCAGGGTGGCGCCGGCCTCCAGCCAGGGCGTGGCGGATCGGCGCACGCGGTAGGCGTCGAAGCCGACGGCGGTGCCGACCCGCCCGGCGCTCCACCGCCCATGGCCCAGCGGCAGCGTCAGCGTGTCCGGCGCGTGCCCCGGCAGCGTCCAGACGGGGCCGTGCAGCGTGCGACCGCCCAGCGTGAGATCCGCCACGTCCCCGTTCTCCAGGCCCAGCCGTTCGGCGGTGGCGGGGGCGAGCAGGATGGCGTTGTCCCACACGATTTTGCTCAACGGCTTGGGCAGTTCCTGCAGCCACGCGTTGTTGGCGAAGCGCCCGTCCCACACCGACGGGTCCGGCGCGAACACCACCTCCAGTCCGCCACCCGCAACCGGCGGCGGCGAGGGTCGCCAGCCCGGCGCGGGGGCCACGGTGCGGGACGGCAGCGCGGTGCCCGGCACCACGCCGTCGTGCAGCGCCTGCCGCCACGCCGCGTCGTCGCCTTGGAATGACTGCCGCACAAGGTCCTGCGCCGCGCCCGGCCGGCCGGCCAGCGCCGCCACCACCTCCTGCGGCGTGCGCCGGCCGTGCTGGGGGACGGCCACCGGCTGCACCAACCCGACCGTGCCGTCCCAGGCGCGGGCGTCGCCCCAGCTTTCCAGCGCATGCGCCATCGGCGCGTGCCAGTGGCACAGCGCCGCCGTCTCGTCCGCCCACAGGCCGAGGTGCAGCGTGAACGGCACCTTGGCCAGCAGGTCCGCGAAGCCCAAATCACCCGGCGCGGTGTAGGCCGGGTTGGCTTCGAGGATCACCAGATGGCTCACCGCCCCCGCCGCCATGTCGGCGGCCAGCGCCTCCAGCGACGCCGGCGCGTCCCACGGGCCGGCCAGCACCGGGGCGGTGTGGTGCACGGTGGTGCCGACCGCCCCCAGCGCGTGGTTGACGGCGTGCACCAGCGCGTGCGTCTCCGCCGGCAGGTGCCGCCCGGCCACCACCAGCGCCCCCGGCCCGGCGGCGCGCAGGTCGGCCGCCATGGCGTCAAGCAACGGGTCGCCTTCCGCCTCCCCCTCCGCCACACCCAGCCGGACGGCCAGCCGGTGCGCGAAGGCGGCGATGGCGGAGGGCGGCAGGGCAAGGCGGCGGTCGGCCCGCGCACCGGTGGCGCCGGGCGTGGATTCGACGGCGTACAGGCGGTTCATCTCCGCTTTCCGGCCCGCCTCCGGCTCCCCCCGGCCGGCGGCGAAGCCGCGCGCGTAGGCCACCTGATGCGGCCCCGGACCCAGGATGTCGGCGTCCAGCGTCACGATCACCCGCGCCTTCCCCAGGTCGTGCCGCGTCTCCAAAGGTTCGCCGAAGACCAGCCGCGCGCCGTCCCGCACGGCGTCGGGGCCGAGCGGCGCGTGCTGATGCCAGTGCGCCCCCGGCAGCCGCTCCGTCAGTTCCGCCAGCAGGCCGGCGAGGCTGGGCGAGGAGGTGGGGCCGGTGAGGATGCGCAGCCCCTCCCCCCGGCGCGCCGCCAGCTCCGCCGCGACCTCCGCCAGGGCACGGTCCAGCCGCCGGGCGGGTTGCGGCTGGCCGTCCAGGCGCGCGGCGCGGGAGCGGTCGGGGTCGTGGAAGGTCAGCACCTCGGCCTGGGTGAAGGCGTCGGTGGCGCCCAGGCTGGCGGGGTGCAGGGGGTTGCCCTCGATCTTGGTCGGGTGCCCCTCGTCGCTGCGCACCAGCACGCCGGTGCCGTAGCCGTCCAGCGTCAGGCTGGTGGCGAAGAACAGCGGCTCGCCCGGCGTGTGCCCCGGCACGCCGCGCCCGCGCGCCGCCACCGTGTCCGGCGCCGGGCCGCAGCCCGGCAGCCCGGCCAGCGCCATGGACGCCGCCATCAGCTTCAGGACGTTACGCCGGTCGGTGCGCAGCAGGTCGGCCAGGGCCGGGAACTCGGCGTCGATATGGCGATCGTCGGGTTCGCTCATGGCGTCCTCAGCGGTGGCAGACGGAGCAGTCGGTCAGCCGCGCGCCGCCGGTGCCGGCCGTGGTGCCGGTGGCGGCGGCTTGCCGGTGGCAGTCCAGGCACCAGCCCATGGACAGCGTCTCGGCCTTCGCCACGGCCGCCATGCGGTCCACCGCGCCGTGGCAGGTGGCGCAGCCCACACCCTTGGACATGTGGATGCCGTGGTGGAAATAGGCGTGCGCCGGCAGGTCGTGCACGCGCGTCCACACCACCGGCTCGCCGGTGTCGGCGCTGCCGCGCACGGGGGCGAAGACGGACGCGCCCCGCCACACCTCCTTGTGGCAGCCCATGCAGGTGTCGGCGGTGGGAATCCCGGCGTAGGCCGCGTGCTCCACCGTCGTGTGGCAATAGCGGCAGTCGATGGCCAGCGTGCCGGCGTGCAGGTCGTGGCGGAAGGGCACCGGCTGCTCCGGCGCCACGCCCACGCCCCACGCCCGGTCGGAACGCACCGCCCCCATGCCGGCCAGCACGACGCCGGCCAGCACGAGGGCCGTGACGACGAACACCGATCGAAACAGGAAGGTGGCGCGAGGCCGGAACACCTGCGTCATGCGCCGATCCTCTGGCGGGGGCTCCACCAGGAACCCCCGCGGGATGGCTTTGTTCCGGCCGGACGGCGGTCGCCTACGCGGCCGGTCCCCAGGTCACGGTCAGGGTTTCGCGCCAGGCGAAGCGGGTGAGGTGGTCGTCCACCACGGCCTTCACGCGGGCCAGCTCGTCCTCGCCCGGCGCCTCGGCGCGCAGGGTCAGCACGCCATCCTCCGCCGTCATGTGGCAGGTGCCCCAGGGGAAGTCGGCGCGGCCGCGACGGTCGTCGTACTCCACCGGGATCTTGTGCGCGAAGTGCTTGCACAGCTGCTGCAGGTAGCGGCTGGCCTGCGCGGTGGTCACCTGCGCCTGTTGCGTGTTCATTCCCTACTCCCTCCCTTCACCGTCGTTGAGCGCGCGGTCCGCCAGCACGATGCGGAACCCGCGCGAGCACGCCTCCACCCGGCCCTCCACGCCGTAGGCGCGGCGCAGCAGGGCGCTGTCCAGCGCCTCGTCCGGCGTGCCGGTGGACAAGAGGCGCCCCTTGTTCAGCACCACCACCCGGTCGCAGAAGCGCAATGCCAGATTGATGTCGTGAATGGCGATCAGCGCGATGCAGCCCTCGCGGTCCGCCAGGTCGCGCACGGTCTGCAAGACCGACAGCTGCCAGCGCAGGTCGAGCGCACTGGTCGGCTCGTCCAGCAGCAGCAGGCGCGGGTGGCGCACGATGGCCTGCGCCAACCCGATCAGCTGCCGCTGCCCGCCCGAAAGCTCGCCCAGGCGGCGCAGCGCCAGCGGACGCAGCTCCAACCGGTCGAACACGTCGTCGATGTGCCGATCGGCTTCGGCCCGCGGCAGGTCGGGGCGGATGGCGCGGAGCGCACTCAGCACCGCCTCGTAGGCAATGAGCACGCTGCCCAGCGGCAGCGACTGCGGCAGGTAGCCCAGGTGGCGCACCCGCTGCGCCGCCGGCAGGCGCAGCAGGTCCTCCCCGTCCAGCTCGATCCGTCCGGTGGCGGCAAGCAGCCCGGCCAGCGACTTCAGGAACGTCGACTTCCCCGCCCCGTTGGAGCCGATGACCGCCACCAGCGTGCCCGACGCGATTGGCGGCAGCCCGATCCCCTCGATGGTCGGCCGGCGGCCGTAGCCGGCGGCGAGGTCCGCGATGGTGAGGTTTCCCGTCATGCGTTCCTCCGTTGCGACAGGATCAGCGCCATGAACAGCGGGATGCCGACCAGTGCGGTGACGATGCCCACCGGCAGCAGCAGCCCCGGCACCAGCGTCTTGGCGGCGATGGAGGCCAGCGACAGCACCAGCGCACCGGCCAGCGCCGCACCGGGCAGGTAGAAGCGGTGATCCTCGCCCAGCGCCAAACGCGCGATGTGCGGGCCGACCAGCCCGATGAAGCCCACTGTGCCGACGAAGGCCACGGCGGCGGCGGCCAGCAGGCTGACGCGCAGCATCACCAGCATGCGCAGCCGCTCCACCGGGATGCCGAAGCTGCGCGCGTGCTCCTCCCCGCCGCGCAGCGCGGTCATGGCCCAGACGTGGCGCAGCGACAGCGGCAGGCAGACCGCCAGCACCAGCGCCACCAGCGCCACCTTGTCCCAGGTGGCGCGGGCGAGGCTGCCCATGGTCCAGAACACGATCTGCTGCAGCGCGTCCGCGCTCGCCACGAACTGCACCAGCCACAACAGCGCGTTCATGACGAACACCATGGCGATGCCGAACAGCACCACCGTGTCGGCCGTCGTGCCCTGCGTGCGCGCCAGCGCCTGGATGACCAGGATCGACCCCATGGCGAAGACGAAGGCGCAGGCCGGGACCATCACCGTCTGGTCGAAGCCGAACAGCGACAGCTCCAGCACGATCGCCAGCGACGCGCCGAAGGTGGCGGCGTTCGAGATACCCAGCGTGAAGGGGCTGGCCAGCGGGTTGTTCAGCACCGTCTGCATCTCCGCCCCGGCAAGGCCCAGTGCGGCCCCCACTACCACCGCCATGGCGGCGGCGGGCAGGCGGATGTTCCACAGGATGACCTCCGCGCTGCGGCTCAGGCCCGCGGGGTTCAGCAGGCCGTTCAGCACGTCCACCAGCGGCAGGGCGGAGGGACCGGTGGCGGCGTCGCCCAGGAAGGACAGGACCAGCGCCACCGCCAGCGCCGTCAGCACCACGATCCGCCGGACGACGAAGCGGGCGTACCGCCGCGCCAGCGAGTTGTCTTCCGCCATGGCGCTCACTTCACGCTGGTCCAGTAGGCGCCGTCGGCCGGCACGGGCTGGAAGCGTTCGTAGAAGGATTTCAGCGTGGCGGCGGGATCCAGGTCGGCGGTCAGCTCCGGCTGGAACCAGCGGGCCATCGCCTGGACCGCCACGATGTTGAAGGGGGAGTGGAAGAAGTGATGCCACACCGCGTGCGCCCGGCCCGCGCGCACCGCGTCCAGGTCGGCCACGCCGGGCCGGCCGAGGCTGCGCGCCAGCGTCTCGCGCGCCTGCGCCGCCGGGGCACCCGGCCCCAGCACGATGCGGCGCGGCGTCTTGTCCGCCGTGGCCGGGTTGCCGATGGCGGTGCCGACGTAGATGTCGGGCTGGTGCGTCAGCAGATATTCCAGGCTGACGGTGCCGGCGTCGCCGGGGATGACGGCGGAGCCGAGGTTGCGCCCGCCCGCCTCCTCGACAAGGCGGCCGAGCACGCCGTTGCCGACGCTGGCGCAGCAGTCCTCCTGCAGCCCCACGCGGTTTTCCAGGAACACCAGCGGGCGGGTGGTGGCCCTGGCGACGCGCTCGCGCACGCGGGCGAGTTCGCCCTGGTAGGCGGCGACGAACTCCGCCGCCTCCGCCTCGCGGCCCAGCACGGTGCCCAGGAGCGCGATGCTCTTGGGCGTGTTGGCGATGGGGTCGCGGAAGAAGTCGACGAAGACGACGGTGACGCCCGCCGCCTCCATCTGCGCCACCAGTTCGCGCGCCTGCGGGCCCGGCCCGTGACCTCCGAGGCCGAAGATCGCCAAGTCGGGCCGCAGCGCGATGGCCTGTTCGGTGCTGAAGCTGTCGGCCGACGCCTTGCCCACCTGCGGCACGCCGCCCAGGGCCGGGAAGCGCGCCAGCCAGCGGTCGTACCCGGCGGGGTCGAGCAGCGGGAATTCGCCCATCATGGCCACCACGCGCCGCACCGGATCCGCCCGGTCCAGGATGCCGAGCGCCGCGAGGAACCGGCCCTCCCCCAGGACGATCCGCTCGACGCGCGCGGGCACCCGGACCGTGCGGCCTGCCAGGTCGGTGACCTCCGCGGTGACCTCTGCCGCCGCGGCCGGGACGATGGCGCCCAGGAGCAATCCCAGGACAACGGTCAATCGGCGCAGCAGCATGGGTCCATTCCTTCGACGCTTCGGAAAGGGGAAAATCAGAACTTCAGCGTGGACGACAGGTAGAAGCTCCGGCCCTCGGCCAGGACCGGCGTGATGGCCGCCGTCTGGGCGTAGGTGGAGCGGCTGGAATAGGCGGCGTCGAACAGGTTGTTGGCCTCCAGGCGCAGCGTCCAGTTCGCCACCGACGGCATCGGCTGCCATTCGGTGAAGAGGTTCACCACCGTGTAGCCCTTCATGTCGCCGAAGCCGGCGGCGCGCAACGCGCTGTCCTCCAGCTTCAGCGCGAACTCCGACGAGGCGCCCAGCGTCAGGCGGATCGGCTCCACCGTGTAGTGGCCGCGCAGCGTGATCAGGTCGCCGACCGGCACCGCCGTGTTGAAGTCGCCCGGCAGGGCGATGCGGTTGCCGTAGGTGACGTCGGTGTGCGTGTACTTGGCGCCGATGGAGGCGTTGGCCCAGTCGTAGCCGGCCGACAGGTCGAAGCCCTGCGTCTTCAGGTCCAGGCCGTTGATGCGGACGCGGGCGGTGTCGTTCCACGCCATCGGGTTGTCGATCAGCGTGCGGAACAGCGCACCTTCCAGCGCCAGCCCGCCCTGGGCATAGCGCAGGCCGCCGCGCAGGTTGTGCGCCGTGGCCGGCTTCAGGTCGCGCGCATAGCGGTAGTTGGCGGCGTGGAACAGCGCCGACTCCGCCATCTCCAGCCCGCCCCAGTTGTAGCCGTAGCCGGCGAAGGCGGCGAGCCCGCCGACGATGTCCACCTCAGCCGACAGGTTCGGGCTGAGCCCGGTGTTGTCGAAGGTCTGGCCGTCCACCGCGCGGTAGCTCTGGTGGTCGATGCGCAGGCCGCCGGACAGGCGCAGCCGGTCGATGGGCGCCACGCGGGCCTGGACGAAGCCGCCGATGCCGCTGATCCGCTCGCCCGCGTCCGTGGTGAAGTGGAAGCGCTCCACCTCCGTCTCGTCGCGGTAGAAGTCGATGCCGGCGGTCAGCTTGCCGGTGGGGATGGCGAAGCTGTTCTTGATGGTGCCGCCGATGCTCTCCACCTCGGCGTTGAAGGCGCCGTGCGGTGTGGTGCGGCGGTTCTCGTTCGGACGCTTCAGCGTGTTGCGGTTGAAGTACAGGCTGACGTCGGGGTCGAACAGGTCGGTCGGCTTCGTCGTCTTGTAGCCGACGGTGACGGTGGTCCGCTTGGCCTCCGTGCTGTTCAGCAGGCGGCCCGTGGGGTTGTTGACCACGCCCATGTTGGCGCGCAGGCGGCGCACGCCCTCGTCCTTCACGTGCTCGCCGGACAGCTGGAAGCGGTGGCCGCCGTCGGTCTCGTAGGCCAGCTTGCCCAGGCCGCTCAACAGGTCGGTGGCGGTGCCCAGCTCGCGATTGCCGGCACCCGTCTCATAGTCCTTGCCGCGGGCGATGGTGCCGATGCCCAGGATCTCGAACCCGTGCTTGGCGGCATAGCCCGCACCCGTGGTGCGCCACGTGCGGGAATTGGTGTCGTAGCCGACGATGGCGGTGGCGCCGACGCTCTGCCCGGGCAGCAGCATGTCGCGCGCGTCCTTGGTGGTGAAGCGCACCGCACCGCCCAGCGCGCCGAAGCCGGCGTCGGCCGGGGCGACGCCCGCGTCCACCGCCACCGACTTCAGGAAGATCGGGTCCAGGGTCAGGTTGCCGTTGTGGTGCCAGACGTTGTTGCGCTGGGGCGCGCCGTCGACGGTGACGTTCAGCTTGGACTGGTCGATGCCGTGGACGTACAGCTTCTGCGCGGCGGTGCTGCCGCTGGGCACGGTGACGGCGGGCTCGTCGCGGAACAGCTCGCGCAGGGTCAGCGGCTGCTCGCGGTCGATGTCGGCTTGGCGGATGGTGCTGGTCGTCTCGATATCGCGCCCCGCTTCGCCGCCCACCTGGACGGGCGCCAGCGTCATGGACTGCTGCGCCGCCGCCGGTGCCGACACCAGCATGGTGGTGGCGAGCAGCGCCGCCGTGATCCCCGCCTTCGCCCCGGTCCTGTCTCCGATCGCACTGCTCATCGCTGTTCGCCCTTTTTTGCGGCCCCGTCCTGGACGGCGGCCCGGTTCCGTGATATCGAGAATGAGAATTAATCGCAACATCAAAGGGGCAGCCGCCCCGGCATACGACGTCGTATAGCCCCATTCCCTGGGGGATTGCCTTTGCGGCCCGGTCGATTGCCTTTGCCGGACGGTCAGAATCGAGGAGCGGTGCGCATGACGAACCAGGACCCTTCACCCGTCAGCAGCACCATGGTCCAGCCACCGGTCCAGCCACCGCTCCAGGCGCCGCGCACCCCCATCGCCTGCCGCGCGCTGGCCACCGACATCGCCGCCGCCGGCCTGCCGCACCGGATGCTGGCGCCGACGCTGGGGCCGGACGACACGGTGCTGTACGGGCGTTTCCGGCTGCTGCGGCTGGGCAGCGGGCTGTCGCTGCACGCCACCGACGCCGTCGACGCGCACGACCTGACCTCCCAGGCCGTGTCAAACCCCGGCCTGACCGTCGCCCTGTTCCTGCGCGGCTGCGCGGAGGTGTCGCTGGGCGGCCGGGACTACCGCGTGGCGGCGTGCGGGACGCCCCAGGTCTTCGTGCTGTCGCGGGCGGAACCGGACCTGTTCGTGCGCCGTGGCATGCGCGGCAACTGGGTGCGCAAGGCCACCATCAGCGTGCCCCCGGACTGGTTCGACGACGACCGGCTGGGCCGCGACGACGGGCTGCGCGCCTTCGCCCGCGCACACGGCGCCAGCGCCGTGTGGGAGGCGTCGGCCCGCCAGGTCCAGCTGGCCGAGCGCATGATCGGCCCCACCCCCTACGCCGCGGCGCTGGAGGGGCTGTACCTGGAAAGCCACGCGCTGGAGATCGTCGCCGAATCGCTGTCCGCCCTCGCCGGCCACGCGGCGCCGGGCGCCGGTTCAGCCCTCGCCGCTTCAGCCCCCGCCGGCCGCGACCGGGCGCGCATCCAGGCGGTGTGCGACTACCTGGACGCCCACACCGCCGATGGGCACGCCGACGCCCCCAGGCTGGAGGACGTCGCCCGCCACGCCGGCATGAGCGTCAGCGCCCTCCAGCGCCTGTTCCGCGCCGCGCACGGCACCTCGGTGTTCGACTATTACCGGGGCCTGCGCATGGACCGCGCCCGCGCCCTGCTGGAGCGCGAGCACGTCAGCGTGACCGAGGCGGCCTACATCGCCGGCTACGGCAACCCCGCCAACTTCGCCACCGCCTTCAAGCGCCGCTTCGGCCTGTCGCCCAGGGATGTGCGCGGGCGCGGTTCGCGCTGACCGGTCATAAGGTCAGCCGGCGCAGCCGCAGGCCACGCGCGTGCCGTCGCGGGCTTCGTTGCCCTCGGTCGCGTAGCCGTCGCGCTTCCACCAGTCGAGCCCGCCCAGCAGCTCCTTCACCCGGAAGCCGAGGCGGGCGAGCTTCACCGCGCCCTTGGTCGAGGCGTTGCAGCCGATGCCGTCGCAGTACGTCACGTATAGGCAGTCCCGGCGCAGCGAGGCCGCGGTTTCCACCGTGATAGTCCGGTGCGGGAAGCTGATGGCGCCGGGGATGTGCTCGGTCGCGTACGCCTCGGCCGAGCGGGCATCGACGACGACGATGTCCGTCCCTTCCTGCAGCGCGATGTAGAGATCCCAAGAGTCCGTCTCGTACTCGAGCTTGTTCTCATAGAAGGCGATCTGGTGCCTTAAGCCCTGGTCGACGCTCATGCCGTCACTCTCCTGCCTATCGCGGCGTGCACTGCCTGGATGTCGCGTTCATTCTGCGAGAATGCAGGCCGGTTCTTCAACCGCTTTGCGTGCGAACGGCAGCCTTTGGGCGAAAAGGGCGAAGGCCGGCGCCTCGCCGGACGGCCCTCAGGCCCAGGGGATGCGCTCGGCCAGCCAGTAGACGCCGAGCACCAGCAGGACGCCCGACGTGGCGTGG
>NZ_DASPMG010000128.1:0-21683 GCF_035627195.1 Azospirillum sp. | reverse complement strand
AGCTGCCGCGCACCGAGACCGGCAAGATCCAGCGCTTCAAGCTGCGCCAGCGCGAGTGGCGGGAGAGCGACACCAGCGTCGCGGCGGAGTAGCGGGCGGCGAATGCAACAGGATGCAACACCATGCAACGGATTTGGCAGTGTGTTGCATTGGTGCATTGGCCGCATTTTCGGACCCGAACGCCTGCGGCGCGAAGGGAATGCGGAATTGAGCGGAAATGCGGCCAGTATCGCATTGATCATGCCGGTAATTTAGGAATTTTGTCAACGCGCCTGTGCGCCCTGGACACACCCTGCCCCGGTGCGCTACCGGTGGCGAAACGACGCCAACCGGGGAGGCCGATGCGCCAGTTCGTTCTGTTCGCGCTGGTCGGCTGCGCCGCCGCCGTCGGCCATTACGGCGTGCTGATCCTGCTGAGCGAGCTGCTGCACAGCCCGCCGGTGCTGGCCTCGGCCGTCGGCTTCGTGGTGGGCGGGGTGATCAGCTACGTCCTGAACTACGGCCACGTGTTCCAGAGCGACCAGCAGCACCTGCCGACCGCCGTGCGCTTCGTCGCCGTGGCCACCGCCGGGCTGGGCGTGAACAGCGCCATCATGTGGCTGCTGGCCGTGGGCGTGGGCCTGCATTACCTGCTGGCGCAGGTCACGGCGACCGGCGTGGTCATGCTGTGGAGCTACGCCGCCAACCGCTATTGGACGTTTTCGATGTCGGACACGGCGCGCTGACGCGCTCACGCCGCCGGGCGGGTCGCCAGGAACGAGTTGCGGTGCGGCGTGGGGCCGACGTTGCGCTGCAGGTGCTTCGCCTCGAACCCGGCGCCCTTCAGCATCCCCAGCATGTCGGCCGGCGTGTAGGTGGAGAACCCGGCGTCGCGGCGGATGCGGCGGTAGTCGGAGAAGGCCAGCTTGGCCAGCCCGAACAGCGCCGCCAGGAAGAAGCCGTGCTTCCACGCCAGCGTCAGCTGGCTGCCGACGTCGCGGTACATCGGGGTGTGCGGCTCCACCACGTCGGCGATGAGCAGTTGCCCGCCCGGCGCCAGCAGGCGGCGCCACTGCGCCATCAGCCCGGCCAGATCGTCCTGCGGCAGGTACTGCACGACGGAGATGACGAGGACCAGATCGATACTGCCATCGGGCATGGCGGCCAGCGCCCCGGCGTCCAGCACGCGGATGCGCGGATGCCCTTCGAACCGCTCGCGGATGCGGCGCTGCACGGCCGGCGCGGCGTCGAACAGGTGGACGATGCCCGCGCGTTCCGCCACCGCCTCCGCGATCAGCGCGTCGCCGCAGCCGAAGTCGAGGACCCGCCCGCCGGCCGGGATGAACTGCACCACGTCGCGGCGCAGCGTCTCGAAGTGCACTTCGAGGTTGCGCTCGTTGACGTAGATGGCGTTGTTCGGACGATTCCAGAAATCGATCCAGCCGGCCGTGTTGTCCGTCACGTGCGGTCTCCCCGTTCATCGGCCCTTTCCGGACCGTTATAACGCGCCGCAGCAATCACCACGGCGGATGTTCTGCGAACCGAGACTATCGCCGGTGACGAAAGCAGGTCAAGCCAACCGAATTACGGAGGCGCAAAAGTTACTTTTGCTGCTCCGGGGCGCGGCGATCCTTGACGATGGCCAGCGGCACCTCGTCGGCGAGGATTTCGATGATCGGGCGGCCGTCCATCAGGTTGGGACAGATGCGGTCCTGAGTGAAGGTGATGAAGAAGTCGGCGTTGCGCCACAGCGGCTCCACCCCGTTCACCAGCTTCAGGTACGGCGGCAGTTCATAGCGCGCGGCCAGCGCGTTGCCGCAGACGACCACGGTGTAGGTGCGCTCCGGCGTCTTGCCGTCGTTCTCCAGCTCCAGCAGGGATTCCAGCTGCTTGACCGCCTCCAGGATCGAATTGCCCCAGTAGTCCAGCTCGAACCGGCCCTTGGCGCCCTTCGCACCGCCGACGAAGGCGTTGTAGTAGACGTACTCGTTCGGGTGCAGGCAGCCCAGCTGCCAGCCGTACACCACGCCCGACACCGTCAGGCCCAGCACCACCGCCCGCACGGCGTGGTGCCCGCGCGCCTCCGCCAGGTTCCACAGGTGATGGAAGGCGACCGCCGCCAGCACCACCATGGGCGGGACGACGAACAGGAAGTGCCGGATGCCGTTGTAGACGGTCGGGCGCAGCAGCATGAAGGAGGCGATGGGGAACGCCACCGCCAGCGTCACGACGGCATAGCGCAGCGCCGGCCGCCACGAGCGCCGCTCGCGCACCGTGCGCCAGACCCAGGCCGCCGCGAAGGCCACCGCCAGGAGAAGGCCCAGCAGCACCGCCTCCGGCACCTTGATGGCCAGATAGACCGGCAGGTAGAGCGCCGGCGCGTCGATGGCCGAGACGAGGCGGCCGTTGAACAGCGTCTCCAGCTGGTAGGGCAGATAGTCGATGTGCGAGAAGGCCTGGAGGGCGCGGATGGGGTTCAGCACGTCGAACACCGCCCACGGCCACAGCGCGGCCATCAGCCCATAGGCGACCGGCACGGCCGGCAGCATCGCCACCACCATCCGGCCGAACGCCGCCAGCGTGGCCCGCCAGCCGTCGCTGTACAGCATGAAGGCCAGGAACAGCAGCGCCGCGGCCACCACGTACACCCCGGCCAGCACGGCGCCCACGCGGATGCCCAGCGACAGGCCCAGCGTCAGCCCGAACTTCAGCACGGACGAGGGGCGCGGGCTGGGAAACTGCAGCACCATGCGGGTGGCGAAGTACAGCGTCCACACCATGCCGGCGGCGAAGGGCACGTCCTTGGTGTTGTTGAACATGGCGCCGTAGTAGACGCCCGACAGCGCCAGCAGCGCCGCCGCCAGGAAGCCGGCGCGCGGCCCCCCCAGCAGGCGCCCCAGGCGCCACGTGCCGGCGATCCCGACCACGCCGCACAGCGCGCACAGCAGGTGGCGCGTGTCGTATTCCGCCAGCGGCGAGATCGGCGTCAGCAGCGCCACCGCTAGGTCGAACAGCCCGCCGTAGAGGTACAGGTCCTTGAACGAGAAGGCGGAAAGGTCGACGAAGCCGCTGGTGTAGTAGGCCAACAGCTTCTTGCCGTAGATGTGCTGCACCTCCTCGTCGATGGAGATGCCGTAGTCGCGGAAGGTGAGCACCGCGATGACGAGCAGGCAGAACAGCAGCAGGCGGCTGAGGTCGTCCCAGATCTCGACCGCCGCCCAGGGGCGCGCGCGGCTGAGGCCGAAGCCGGAGGCGAGGCCGGCCTGCGGATCGATCGGAAACGGCTGGCTCATGCTTCGCGGCTCATGGAGCGACAGATCTGCGACCACCTTTGTGTGTTCTTTCTTGTTAAATTATCGTTTCCGGTTGGTCAAATGTTGCCGCCGGCCTCGGCGAAGCGGCCCAGCCGCAGGCCGCGCGCCGCCAGGAGGTCGGCGAAGGCCGGCCCCTTCAGGTAGTCGTACTCGACCGCCCGCTGGTCGACGAGCGGGTCGGCGCGGCGCAGCTCCTCGTCCGGGATACCGGGGTGCACCATGACCAGGGTGCGGCCGCCCGGTTCGTCCAGGAAGCGGGCCATCAGGTCGCCGAACGGCACCTTGCCGGAGAAGTCGTAGACGCCGCGGAAGCTGGTGTTGCCGGGAATGCCGGATGCCCGCGCCAGTGCGGCCAGCCCGCCGCCCAGTTCGCTGATCAGTAGCGTCTTGGGCACCGCCACGCCGCGCCGGACGATGGCGCGCCGCGGCTCCCGGCATAGGCGGACGTAGGCGCCGGGCAGCCGGCTGAGCGCCGCCGCCACCGCGTCGCGCACCACGGGCAGCTGGTGGACGTGCTGGTGCCCGTCGATGTAGGCCGGCGGGGCGCCGAAATGTTCGGTGAAGGCGGCGACCTGCCGGTCCACCTCGGCGGTGATTTCCGCGGGCTTGAGGGCGCCGGAGAACGCCTTGCGCATCAGCGCGCCCAGCGGCGGCAGCGTGCCGTTGGGGGCCAGCGCCGGCATGGGGCCGAGCGGCCGCTGATCGGTCAGCGTCAGGTGCAGCCCGACGTCGGCCATGTCGGCCAGCGGCTTCAGCAGCGTGGCCTCGGCCGGCCAGGACGGGCAGACGGTCATGCAGGAGGTGGCGGTGAGCCGGCCGCGCTCGATCAGGTCGCGGATCGCAGCACCCACGCCGGGCGACAGGCCGTAGTCGTCCGCGCAGAGGATCACGGGGTGGTGGGCGCTGTGGGGCATGGACGGTCCGGGGCGGGCAACGGCAGAGGGCGGAGGGCGGGAGCACGAAGGCACGAACGCGTGAGCGGCCTTCCTTATTCCCAGGCGGCACTACGCCACACGGCATAGTCCCGGTGCAAGGGCTACGCCGCCAGCGCGCGCATCGCCTCGACAAAGCCACGGGCGGCGGCCTCCTCGCCCGCGTGGCGGCCGTCGCGCACACGCCAGACGCCGCCGGCCATGACGTCGCGCACCATGCGGGCGTCGCCGGCGAACAGCCAGCGGTCGAGCACCGCGTCGCCGCGCCGCCCGGCCAGCAGCGGATGGGCACCGTCCAGCACCACGAGGTCGGCCCGTGATCCGGCCGCGATGCGCCCGGCGGGTAGGCCCAGCGCCGCGGCACCGCCGGCCAGCGCCGCATCCCACAGGAAGCCGCCGACGGACGGACGGGTTGGAGAGAACAGGCGGTTGCGCCGCTCCTCGATCAGCCGGCGGCCGTACTCCAGCCAGCGCAGCTCGTCGGACGGGCTGACGGTGACGTGGCTGTCGGAGCCGACGCCGAAGCGCCCGCCCAGCTCGACGAAGCGGCGGGCCGGGAACATGCCGTCGCCCAGGTTGGCCTCGGTCGTCGGGCACAGGCCGGCGACGGCGCCGGAGGCGGCCATGCGGGCCAGTTCCCCCTCCCCCGCGTGCGTGGCGTGGACGAGGCACCAGCGCGCCGTGACCTCCACATGGTCGAACAGCCAGTCGATGGGCGTGGCGCCGGACCACGCGCGGCAGTCCTCCACCTCCCGCCGCTGCTCGGCCACGTGGATGTGGACCGGGCGGGCCGGGTCGACGCCGGCCAGCACCGCCGCCATGTCGTCGCCCGACACGGCGCGCAGGCTGTGGAAGGCGATGCCGGTGGCGACATGGGGGGCGACGGCGTCCAGCAGGTCGAGGTAGGCGTCGGGGGTGAGGGTGAAGCGCCGCTGCCCCTCCCCCGGCGACTGGCCGCCGAAGCCGCCGTGGCGGTAGAGGACGGGCAGGAGGACGAGGCCGATGCCGGTGTCCTCGGCCGCGGCGCCGACGCGGTGCGCCATCTCCGCCGGGTCGGCGTAGGGGTGGCCGGCGGGGTCCTTGTGCAGGTAGTGGAACTCGGCCACGCTGGTGTAGCCGGCCTTCAGCATCTCCACATAAAGCTGGCGGGCGATGGCGTGGACGTGCTCGGGCTGGAGGGTGGCGACGCAGCGGTACATGGCCTCCCGCCACGTCCAGAAGCTGTCCTCCTCCGGGCCGGCGCGTTCGGCGAGGCCGGCCATGGCGCGCTGGAAGGCGTGGCTGTGCAGGTTGGGCATGCCGGGCACCACCGGACCGGCGGCGCGTTCCGCATCCTGCGGCGTGGCGCCGGGCTCGACGGCGGCGATGGTGCCGTCCGCGCCGACGGTGATGCGGACGGCGTCGGCCCAGCCTTCCGGAAGCAGCGCCTGTTCGGCGAAGATGGTCGCCATGGCCTCGGAGCCCTTATGAAGATCGCAGCGGGGAGCACAGACAATGGACGCCGACAGCCTCTGGTTCAACGGACACGCGCTCACCATGGGCGAGGCCGGCGTGGTGCGCGACGCGGCCATCGCCGTGCGGGGCGGGCGCATCGCCTGGGTGGGGCCGCGCGCGGCGATGCCGGACATCCGCGCGGCGGAGGAGCACGACCTGGAGGGGCGCTGGGTCACGCCGGGGCTGATCGACGCGCACACGCACCTCGTCTTCGGCGGCAACCGGGCGCACGAGTTCGAGATGCGGCTGGAGGGGGCGAGCTATGAGGAGATCGCGCGGGCCGGCGGCGGCATCGTCTCCACCGTCAAGGCCACCCGCGCGGCCGGCGCGGAGGAACTGGCGGCGAGCGCGGCGCGCCGGCTGGAACGGCTGCTGGCCGAGGGCGTCACGGTGGTGGAGGTGAAGTCCGGCTACGGCCTGGACCTGGAGAGCGAGCGCGCCATGCTGCGCGCTGCACGCGCGCTGGGGGAGCGGTATCCGGTGACGGTGCGCACCACCTGCCTCGCCGCGCACGCCGTGGCGCCGGAATACGCCGGGCGGGCGGACGCGTACGTGGATCTGGTGTGCGGGGAGATCCTGCCGGCCCTGGCCGCCGAGGGGCTGGTGGACGCGGTGGACGCGTTCTGCGAGCGCATCGCCTTCTCGCCCGAGCAGACGGCGCGGGTGTTCGACGCGGCGAAGGCGCTGGGGCTGCCAGTGAAGCTGCACGCCGACCAGCTGTCGGACGGCGGCGGGGCGGCGCTGGCGGCGCGGTACGGGGCGCTGTCGGCCGATCATCTGGAGCACACGTCCGAAGAGGGTGTGCGGGCGATGGCGGCTGCCGGCACGGTGGCGATGCTGCTGCCCGGCGCCTTCTACCTGCTGCGCGAGACCAAGCTGCCGCCGGTGGAGCTGTTCCGCCGGCACGGCGTGCCGATGGCGGTGGCGACCGACTGCAACCCCGGCACCTCGCCGGCCGTGTCGCTGCTGCTGATGCTGAACATGGCGTGCACGCTGTTCCGCCTGACGCCCATGGAGGCGCTGGCCGGGGTGACGCGCAACGCCGCCAGGGCGCTGGGCATGCATGCCACGCACGGCACGCTGGAGGCCGGCAAGGCGGCCGATTTCGCGGCGTGGGACGTCGGCCACCCGGCGGAGCTGTGCTACTGGCTGGGCGCCAACCCGTGCGCGCGGGTGGTGAAGGACGGGCGGGCGGTGGCGTGATGCGCAAAAACGAACCCCCTCCCCCGCGGGCGAGCGGAGGAGGGGGCGGTCGGCGGCGCGTTGGGCGACGGGCCCGTGCGTCGCGGCCTTTTGGGGACTAGTGCTTCACCTCACCACCGGTCGGTTCGCCAACACCCGTGTTCGGGGTATTCGGTTCACCGCCGATGTCGATACGACGCACCCGGCTCTCGCCTTCCACGGTCTTCGGCATCGTGATGGTCAGCACGCCCTTGTCGAACGTGGCGGCCACCTTGTCCGCCTCCACCGTGTCCGGCAGACGGAAGGTGCGCAGGAACGAGCCGTAGCTGCGCTCCACGACGTGATAGTGCTTGGCTTCGTCCTTTTCCTCCTTCTCGGCCTTCTTCTCGCCCTTCAGCGTCAGGACGCCGCCGTCGAGCGTCAGCTCGACGTCCTTTTCGTCCAGGCCGGGCAGGTCGGCCTTGATGGTGATCGCGTCCGGCGTCTCGGAGACGTCGACCCGCGGCATCATCGCAACACGGCCCTCACGGCCCCAGCCAAAGGGCTCGACGGTCGTACCAAAGAAGTTGTCGAACAGCCGGTCCATCTGTTCCCGCAGGTCCAGGAACAGGTCGCCCGTGCGACGCGCAACCGGCATGGTCCGTCCGGAGGCCGTCTCCGGCATGGTTTCCATCCGAGTGGCCATGGTGTCCTCCATCGTCGGTCACCGCGGCGCCACTGGCGTCGGAAGGTCCTCAACCTTCGCTGTCTTTTCTAGCACCTTTCGCCGTTTTCCGCACCGGTCCCCAAGGGGTGAGCGGCAGCGTGTCGCACCCGCTACAGCACCTGTTTCGGCAGCGACAGCAGTTCGGCCCGGATGCGGCCCAGGCTGGGGCGGTTGTGCGGGCCGAAGGCCACCGGGCGGCACAGGTGCATGGCGGTCAACCCGACGCGCGCGGTCAGCAGCCCGTTGATCACCCCCTGCCCGATGCGGGTCGACACGGCGGCCACCAGCGAGCCGCCCAGCGCCTCCACCGCCACGTGGTGCGCCGTCTCCGTCACCCCGGCCACGGCGATGTTGGCGAGCATCCGCCGCAGCAGGCGCAGCGAGCCCAGGTAGCCCGGCCGTGCGCCGTACAGCCCCGCCACCTCGCGCACCAGCTTCAGGTTCCGCCACAGCACGACCACCACGTCCAGGAGTGCCGCGGGGCTCAGCGCCGTCGCCACGGCCGTATCGCGCGAGGCGCGCAGGACCATCTGGTAGGCGCGGCGGTCGATGCCGGCCAGCACCTCGCGGTCGATCAGGCGAACCACCTCCCCATCGTCGTGCGCGTCGCTGACGAGGTCCTTCAGGCGGGCGAGGTCCGGGGCGAGGTCGGGGCGCCCCTCGTACAGCCGGCCGAGCTGCCCGGCGAATCGGTCCGCCTCGCCGATGCCGGCCTCGTCGCCCAGGCGGGCGGCCTCGCCGCGCAGCGCCTCGATGTGGCGCAGGCGGCGCAGGCTGCGCAGCTCCTTCACCAGCAGCGTCACCGCCGCCCCGGCGGCGACCGCCGCCGCCAGCGCGACCACGGCGCCCAGCGCGATGCTGACCGAGAAGGCGCGCTCCAGCAGGTCGGCGGTGTCGAAGCCGAGGGCCACCAGCAGCAGGGCGCCCAGCGCCCCCGCCAGCCAGCGCCCCACCCGGCTGCGCGGCCGGCCGTCGACCGCCAGAACCGGGGGCGCTTCGGCGTCCGGCGGGGCGCCGGGCGGCGGCTCCTCCGGCACGGGGGCGGCGCGGGCCGGGTCCAGCTCCATGGGCGGGACCCAGACGCGGGCCCTTTCCTTCTCGCTCATTCCAGGTAGTCCCCAAGGAGGAACTGCAGCGCCTGGTCCAGCCGGACGTGCGGCAGGGCGCAGCCGTCGGCGCCCATGCCCGGCGGCGGGCGGAACTTCAGGAACTTGTAGGGGCGTTCGAACACGGCCTGCACGTCGGGGATGTCGCCGGGGTAGAGCACGGTCGGCTTGTCGCGCCCGATGGGGATGCCGCGCACGCAGCGCAGCTGCTGGCCCTCGTGCTCGGCCGCCACGGTGTCGGTGCACTTGACGGCGGCCAGCGCCATGGTCTCCACCCCCGCCCCTTCGAAACGGATGGCGCGGCGCGCGTCGCCCACCAGATCGTCGAGCAGCCGGCGCAGGGCCGGATGCTGGCTGGACGCGATGTGGTCGGCCTTGGTGGCGGCGAACAGGACGCGGTCGATCTTGGTGCCGAACAGCCAGTCGAGCCAGCCGGACGCGCCGTGGCGGAACGGCTCCAGGCTCATCTCCAGGGAACGCTTCATGTCGGCCACCGCGTCCGGGCCGGCGTTCAGGGCACCCAGCACGTCGAGCAGCACGATCTGCCGGTCGAGCTTGGCGAAATGCTCGGCGAAGAAGCGGCGGACGACCACCGACTTGTACGCCTCGTAGCGCTCCTCCGTCAGCTCCCACAGGGTGCCACGGCCCCTGTTTCGGATGGGCGGCGTGCCGGGCAGCGGGCAGAAGGTGAGCAGCGGGGCGTTCTTCAGGTCACCCGGCTCGACGAAGCGGCCGGGCTGGATCAGGCTGAGCCCGTCGGTGGTGCGGCAGGCGTGCAGGTAGGCGGTGTAGAGCCGCGCCCCCTGCCGCGCCAGTTCCTCCTCCGCCGGTCCGGCGGGGTTCACGGTGCCGAGCCAGCCGCGCCATTCGGTGGACAGCGCCGCGCGCGGCGCGCGCTCCGCCATCTCCAGCGTCAGCGCGCTCCATTCCGCGAAGGACTGGCGCAGCAGCGGCAGGTCGAGCAGCCATTCGCCGGGGTAGTCGACGATGTCCAGGTTCAGCGTCGCCATCGAGCGCACCACCCGCTTCAGCGTCGCCGCCGGCCGGTAGCGGACGGCGAGGCGCAACTGGCTGATGCCGGTGGTCGGCTCCGGCCAGTCGGCGTCGGGGCCGGTCAGCGTGCGGCGGTGCTCCTCGAACTGGAAGCGCGGCACGTCCGGGTCGGGCTGCGGCTGCAGCCGCGCCGCCTGCATGCGCCCCGACGACACGACGTCGAGGAAGGGCAGCCGGTCGGGCTTCAGCAGATTGTCCACCACGGCGGTGGTGAAGACCGTCTTGCCGGCCCGGCGCAGGCCGGTGACGCCGAGGCGCACGCTGGGCTCCAGCGCGCGCCCGGCGACGTCGCCCGCGCGTTCGATCAGGCGGGAACCAGCATCGGTGAGGTCGTCGATCAGGGGAAGGCGCACGGGCGAGGCTCGGCAAGGCGGCGGGACCTGCGCCATATATGGGATGCCGCCGCCCGGACCAAGGGGGGCGGGGTGCGTTGACGCGATTTCCTGAAGCACGCGAGGCGGCGCGTGCAACGTTGGGCGCCCTACCCCTCGCCGCCGCGGAAGTTCAGGAGGCTGGGGGCCTTGTCGATGATCTCTTCCAGGATCAGCGACGCCGTCTCCAGGTCCTTTTCCAGCTCGGGGCCAAGTTTGGTCACGTACTGCGGGCGGCGCAGCTTCTCGGCGGCGTCGTGCAGGCTGCGCAGCTCCGACATGAAGATCTCGCGCGCACCCATCGGCAGGATCGGGTTGGCCGACAGCACGAAGAAGAAGCGCATGCTGGCCCGCACCAGCAGCGCCAGCATCACCGTGTCCAGCCGCTCGAACTGTTCGCGCAGGTCGTCGGAGCGGGCGTCGGCGAGGTTGCGCAGGCGCTGCTCGATCAGGATGACGAGGGCCTGGAATTCGCCGACCTTGTCGCGGAACTCGCGGTAGGCGCCGAAGCTGTGCTTGCTGGCCTCGTGCTCCGCCGTCTGGGCGAGCTTGGCCGCCTGCCGGCACTGCCGCTCCAGCGCGCTGAGCAGTTCCTTGACCTCGGCACGGGTGTACTGGCGCTTCATCGTCGCTTGCCGTGTCGCTTGCGGTGGACCATCCAGGAAGGCGGTGCCGTATAGCACGATCGCAGGCATGCGGTCACCGTGGCGTGTGGTCCTGCAAGGAGATTACGGCAAGGCGCTGACGATGTCCGTCCTGGAAAAGTCGTTCCCCTTGAACAGCAAAGGCGACCGCCAAGCCCGCGCCAGAGCATAGGAGACGCAGTCTCCCATGTTGAGCGATGCCGGATGGCGTCCCTTGCCGTACCGGTAGAAGGCATGCCGTGCCAAGCTGGCCTGGATATCGTCGAACGGCACCACCTCGATCCCGGCTTCCTGCACGAGCCGATCGAGGACGTCGGCGGACTCGGCCACGCCCCTCCCGACCAGAACCATGGCCGCTTCCAGACGGCTGACGGTGGACATCAGACAGCGTTCGGCATCGGCGAGGGCATTGGCGTAGCGGACAGCGTCCTCCTCCTTCCTGAGAATCGCGACCAACGCCGAGGTGTCGACGACGATCACCGCGGCAGCCCGTTCTCGTCATAGAGGTCGGCTTCGGAAAAGTCGGGATTGCTGACCGGCAGCGCCGCAGCGCGTTCGGCAATGTCCATGATGGCTCGGAAACGCGCCTCACGATCAGCCGGGTTCCGCATCGCACGCCGCCGAACCCCGGATTCGATGAATTCGGCCCCGGCCTCTTCCAGAACGTTCCGTATCCGGGCAACGGTCGTGCCCGCCACGTTCGACGCAGCGTCTTCGGCTTCCAGGCGCCGCACGGTGGCCACCGAAACATGGGCGCGCCTCGCCAACTCCTTCTGCTCAAGGCGAAGCATGGCACGGGCGGCGCGGATCTGATCGGGCTTGATCATGAGCGATATATATCACTCTGAACGCCATCGATCAAATCACGTCAATGATCCGCCTTCACCACCTGCCCCGGACGGCGGACCAGCGGCATCACCAGCAGGGCGGCGGCGAAGACGCCGGCCATCACCAGCAGGCAGTCGTTGAAGGTCAGCACCAGCGCCTCGCGCTGGACCAGGCCGGCCAGACGCTGGATGGCGGCGGCCTGCGGGTCGGCGACGAGGCCGTCGAAGCGCGCGGCCAAGTTGTCGATCATCGACTGCACCTCCGGCCGCGCCAGATTCAGGTTGTCGCCCAGGCGGTTCATGTGCAGCGCCGCGCGGTCGGTCAGCACCGTGTTGATGGCGGCAAGGCCGATGGCACCGCCCAGGTTGCGCATCAGGTTGTACAGGCCGGAGGCGTTCTTCAGCTGCTCCGGCGGCAGGGTGCCGAGCGCGATGGAATTGACCGGGATGAAACAGAACATCAGCGCGAAGCCGCGCACCGCCTGCGGCACGAACAGTTCCCAGAAGCTCGATTCGGCGGTCAGGAAGCTGTTCAGCCAGACGCCGGTGCCGAACAGCACCAGCCCCATCGCCAGCATCACGCGCAGGTCCAGCTTCTTCGACAGCGCGCCGGCCACGGGGGCCGAAAGGAACTGGAAGACGCCGGTCACGAACATGATCGTGCCGATCTGGAAGCTGTTGTAGCCGCGCACCCGCGCCAGGAAGAGCGGCGTGATGTACACCGCGCCGTACAGGCCGATGCCGATGATGAAGCTGTACAGCGAGCCGATGGCGAAGTTGCGGTCCAGGAAGGCGCGCAGTTCGACGATCGGGTTGCGGTAGGTCAGCACCCGCCAGAAGAACGCCACGCCGGACAGCGCGGCGACGGCGGCGAAGAGCGCCACGTGAGCGTCGTCGAACCAGTCGTTGCGCGGCCCCTCCTCCACCACGAACTCCAGGGAGCCGAGGAACAGCGCCATCAGCAGCAGCCCGGCGACGTCGAAACCCTTCAGCAGCGAGCGGTTCGGCCGGTCCACGTCGACCAGCGACCAGACCAGGGTGGTGACGATGATGCCCGGCACCACGTTGATCAGGAACAACCAGTGCCAGGACAAGCTCTGCGTCAGCCAGCCGCCCAGCGTCGGGCCCAGCGTCGGCGCCATCGTGGCGACGAGGCCGATCATCACCGACACGCCGGCCCGCTTTTCCGCCGGGAACAGGGCGAAGCTGGTGGCGAACACGGTGGGGATCATGGCGCCGCCGATGAAGCCCTGCAGAGCCCGCCAGACGATCATCGATTCGATGCCACCGGCAAAGGCGCAGGCCACGCTCATCAGCGTGAAGCCGGCGGCCGAGAGGGTGAACAGCACCCGCGTCGAGAGGATGCGCGACAGCATCCCCGAGAGCGGGATCATCACCACCTCGGCGATCAGGTAGGAGGTCTGGACCCAGGAGATCTCGTCCGCACTGGCCGACAGGCCGGCCTGGATCTCGCTCAAGGAACTCGACACGATCTGGATGTCGAGAATGGCCATGAACATGCCGACGACCATCGCCAGGAACCCCACCAGCTCCCGCCCCGAAACGGCGGGCGGGGCATGGTGGGCGGCTGAGCCCGCCGCGTCCCGGCCGCTGGGGGGCGGGGGGATGGACCGGGACGCGGGGGCAGCCTCGCCCGTCGGCCGCTGGGGGCGCAGGCCGGGGGCGATCGGGGGATTGGCGGCAGTCATGAACAGGTTCGCCAGAAAGCTTACTTAACGGCCACCGCCCGGTTGGGGATGATGGCGCCGAACACGTCGCCGGCCAGATGCGGGCGCTCCTCGGCGCCGCGCGTGTCCACCTCGGCGACCACGGAAAGGCCCGGCCGCAGCAGGCCGGCCAGCGGGTTGTCCCTGGGCAGCGCGATGCGCACCGGCACGCGCTGCACGACCTTGGTGAAGTTGCCCGTCGCGTTCTCCGGCGGCAGCAGGCTGAACTTGGAGCCGGACGCCGGGGCGAAGCTCTCCACCTTGCCGGCCAGCGTCTGGCCGGGGAAGGCGTCGACGCTCAGCGACACCATCTGGCCGGGGCGCATGCGGGCGAGCTGCGTCTCCTTGAAGTTGGCGACCACGTAGACGTCGGGCAGCGGCACCAGCGAGAGGAGCTGCACGCCCGGCCGCGCGTACTGGCCGACCTGAACCCCGCGGTTGCCGACGACGCCGTCCACCGCGGCGCGGATGGCCGTGTTCTCCAGGTCGTTCCGGGCGGCTTCCAGCGTCGCCTCGGCCTGGTGCAGGCGGGCGGCGATCTCGGCGTCCGCCGCCTCGATCACGCGGATCTGGTCGCGGGCGGCGGCCAGTTCGGCGCGCGCCTTGACCACGGCGGCGTCGGCCTTGCGCAGGTCGGTCTCGGCGCCGTCCAGCTTTTGCCGGCTCGCCCAATCGTTGGACGCCAGGGCGCGGGTGCGGTTGAACTCGTGCGCGGCACGCTGCCGCTCGGCCTCGGCGGAGGCCAGGGTCGCCTCCGACTGGGCGATGATGGAGCGCTGCAGGACCTGCTTCTGCGCGTTGCTCTGCAGCGCGGCGCGCTGCCCCTCCACCGTCGCCTCGGCCTCGTGGACGCGGGCGCGGTAGTCGGCGTCGTCCAGCCACACCAGGACGTCGCCGGCCGCCACCTTCTGGTTCTCGGCCACGCGCACCTCGCGCACATAGCCGGCGACCTTCGGGCTGACCACCGTGATGTCGCTCTGCACGTAGGCGTTGTCGGTCGATTCGACGAAGCGGCCCTCCGCCCACCAGTGCACGCCGCCGTACCCGGCGCCGGCCAGCGCCGCGACCGCCACACCCGACAGAATGATCTTCCGTACGCCCTTGGCCATCGTTATGTAACCTTATGTCCCTGCGTTTCTCGGGGCCGGCGCGGCGCCGACCCGTTGGACCCGAACGTTTGGACCCAAGCGTTTGGCTCCGGCGATGGGAACTAAACCGTTCAGTTCAGTCTTGCGTCAAGGTGGCGCACCTCCTATCTGTTGTCAAGAGTGAACTGAACAGTTTAGTACGTAGGTCGAAGGACGGGTTCGAACGGCATGCGCGGCGCGGCACGGAACGGATGGAAGAGCGAGGAGGCAGGCATGACGGCGGTGGTGGCCCCCAGCCCCGAGGCGGGATCGAAACCGGCGCAGATCCTGGAGGCAGCGGGCAAGCTGTTCCTGGAGCACGGCTACGGCGCCGTCAGCATGGACACGGTGGCGAAGACGGCGAACGTCTCCAAGGCGACGCTGTACGCCCACTTCCGCTCCAAGGACGAGCTGTTCGCCGCCATGGTGGCGGGCGAATGCCGCGCCCACATGTCGGCGCTGTCGTGCGAGGAGGTCAGCCGCATGGAGGTGGACGACGTGCTGCGCCAGATCGCCCTGCGCTTCCTGGGCATGCTGACCTCGCCCAAGGCGCTGGCCGGCTTCCGCATGGTGGTGGCCGAGGCGCACCGCTTCCCCGAACTGGCGCGCGCCTTCTATGAATCCGGCCCGGCGCGCTCGCTGGCGCAGATGACCGCCTTCCTGGCGGAGGCCGACCGCCGCGGCAAGCTGTCCGTCCCCGACGCGCGTCTGGCGGCCGAGCAGTTCCTGGGCATGCTGAAGGCGGACGCGCACCTGCGCATGATGCTGTGCCTGCAGGACCCGCCCTCGGAGGCCGACCGCGAGCGCATCGTCGACAGCGCCGTGCGCGCCTTCACCCGCGCCTACGCGGTGGAGGGGAAGTAGCTCAGTCCCTCCCCTGCCTCCGGCGGGGAGGTTAGGAGGGGGCAAGGTGTTCGCGCGGATCAGCGGCCCCACGCCTGCCGGAATGGCCGCTGCCCCCACCCTTCCCACTTCGTGGGCCCCTTCCCTCCCCCAGCGGGGCTGGGGGAGGGAGAAGAAAGCCATGTGTCCTTCCTGAGCCCGGTCCAGCCCGCAGCTTTACCCCGGCCCCCGTCCTGGTGCAGTATCGCCGGCCGAACACCAGCGGACACCCGGTAAAGCACACCCATGGTCGCGGTCCTTCAACACGGCGGCGGGCTGTCGCCGCAGCGCCAACACCTGACGCTGGGCGCCAAGATCCGCATGATCAACTGGGGGCTCGTGCTCCTGGTCTGCACCATCTCGGGCATCGGCGTGGCGCTGCTCTACTCGGCCGCCGGCGGCCAGTGGGAGCCGTGGGCGCGCCCGCAGCTCGTGCGCTTCATCCCCGGGCTGGTGCTGATGCTGGGGCTGGCGCTGGTGGACGTGCGGATGCTGCTGCGCTTCGCCTACGTCACCTACGTGATGGTGCTGCTGCTGCTCATCGCCGTGGAGATCATGGGCCACATCGGCATGGGCGCCCAGCGCTGGATCAACCTGGGCTTCTTCCAGCTGCAGCCGTCGGAGCTGATGAAGCCGGCGCTGGCGCTGGCGCTGGCGCGCTATTTCCACGGGCTGACGCTGGACCAGATCGGCCGGCCGCTGGTGCTGATCCCGCCGCTGATCCTGGTGTTCCTGCCGGTGGGCCTGGTGCTGCTGCAGCCCAACCTGGGCACGGCGCTGCTGCTGATCCTGGGGTCGGGCGCCATCTTCTTCACCGGCGGCGTGCGCATCTGGAAGTTCCTGGTCGCCATCGGCGCGGGCCTCGGCGCCATCCCCATCGGCTGGGAGTTCCTGCACGACTACCAGCGCCAGCGCGTCTACACCTTCCTGGATCCGGAGAACGACCCGCTCGGCCACGGGTACAACATCATCCAGTCGAAGATCGCGCTGGGTTCCGGCGGGCTGTTCGGCAAGGGGTTCATGATGGGCTCGCAGAGCCAGCTGATGTTCCTGCCGGAAAAGCACACCGACTTCATCTTCGTCGTGCTGGCGGAGGAATTCGGGCTGGTGGGCGCCCTGGCGATGCTGATGCTGTACTGCCTGCTGCTCATCTACGGCGTGGTGATCGCGCTGTCGGCGCGCAACCAGTTCGGCCGGCTGGTCGGCGTCGGGCTGACGACGCAGTTCTTCCTCTACATGTTCGTCAACGTGGCGATGGTGATGGGCCTGATCCCGGTGGTGGGCATCCCGCTGCCGATGGTGTCCTACGGCGGGTCGGCGATGATGACGCTGCTGATCTGCGTGGGCCTGCTGCTCAGCGTTTCCGTCCACCGGGAGATCCGCATCTCCCGCAGCGGCGTCGCCGACATGTGAGGGCTTACGGCTCCTCGGGCATGCGCTGGTCCTGGATCAGCACCTTGTCAATGCGGCGGCCGTCCATGTCGACCACCTCGAAGCGCAGGCCGTGCCACGTGAAGTGCTCGGCCGCCACCGGCACGTGGCCCAGGCGGTCCAGCACGAAGCCGGCCAGCGTGTGGAAATCGCCCTCGCCGCGCAGGCCGGTGACGTGCAGCATATGCTCCACCTCGTCCACCGGGGTGCGGCCGTCGACCAGCCAGGAGCCGTCCTCGCGCCGCACGGCGCCGGCATCGCCCTCGTCGCCCAGTTCGGGCAGCTCGCCGGCGATGCTCTCCAGGATGTCGTTGACGGTGGCGATGCCCTCGAACCCGCCGTACTCGTCCACCACCACGGCCATGTGCATGGTCGACTGCTTGAACAGCTCCAGCAGGCGCAGCACCGGCGTGCCGTCGTGCACGATCAGCGGCGTCACCATGGCCGAGCGCACGTCGATCGGGCGCCCGTTCAGCGCCTGGTCGAGCAGCGCCTTGGCGGCGACGACGCCCTGCACCTCGTCCACCGTGCCGCGGCAGACGGGGAAGCGGGAGTGGCCGCTGGCGGCGATCTCGGCGGCGATGGCGGCCGGCGGGTCCTCGATGTCCAGCCAGATCACGTCGCGGCGCGGCACCATGATGGCGCGCACCGGCCGGTCGGCGAGGCGCAGCACGCCTTCGATCATCTGACGCTCGGCCGGGGCGAAGACGCCGCTCTGCGTGCCCTCGGCGATCAGGGTGCGGACTTCCTCCTCCGTCACCGTTTGCTCGCGCGTGGTGCGCAGGCGCAGGAGGCGCAGCAGCACGTCGGTGGAGACGCCGAGCAGCCAGACGATGGGCGCCGTCGCCCGCGACAGGCCCCGCATGGGGCCGGCGACGCGCACGGCGATGCTCTCGGCGTGCACCAGGGCCACGCGCTTGGGCACCAGCTCGCCCACCACCAGCGACAGGTAGGTGATGATGGCGACCACCACCGCGAACGCCACCTGCGGGCCGTAGGGCGCGATCCACGGCACGGCGTCCAGCCACGCGCCGACGGGATCGGCCAGCGTGGCGCCGCCGTAGGCGCCAGCGACGATGCCGATCAGCGTGATGCCGGTCTGCACCGTGGACAGGAAGCGGCTGGGATCCTCGGCCAGTTCCATGGCCGCCCGCGCGCCGCGGCCGCCGCGCCCCTCGGCGATCTGCTGGAGTCGCGTCCGGCGCGCCGACACCACCGCCATCTCCGACATGGCGAAGAAGCCGTTCAGCAGGATCAGCAGCAGAACGATGAGGATTTCCCAGAACATCACGTCACCCGAAGATCTGCTGCACGAGCAGGGAAGCCCCCTGGAACAGGCCGAACACCACGGCCATGACGATGCCGATGGCCAGCACGCCGGACACCAGCCCGGCGATGACGAAGGCGCCGTCCTTCTCGATCAGGCCCAGCGCGATCAGCGCCATGGCGAAGGCCGGCGGCTGGTTGCCGAAGACGATGGGCAGCGCCAGCACCAGCGCCAGAACGAGGATCGCCAGCCCCAGCAGCCGCTCCGCCGTGGGCGTGGTCAGCGCCGGCAGGCGCGGCGTGAGGAAGCGGCGCTCGATCCGCGCCACGTGCGGATGGGCGCGCGCCACCACGCGCAGGAAGGCCGCCCGCTCGATCCCGGCGGCAGCCACGCGGCGCGGCAGCCACGGCTCCTGCCGGCCCAGCATCATCTGCACGGCGACCAGCGCGATCGGCAGGCCGGTGACGGTGGACAGCCCCGGCACCGGCAGCACGTTGGGGATGGCCAGCAGCAGGATGAGCGCGCCGAAGGCGCGGTCGCCCAGGATGCGCAGCAGGTCCGCCAGCAGGATGCGCTCGCCGTGCTCGTGCGCCAGGAAGTCCTCCAGCAGCTCCGACGCGCGGCGGCGGCCTTCCGGGGCTGGAACGGCCTGGGCGGGAATGGTCGTGGAGGGGGGCAATCGGTCTTTCACGGCGGGGTGCGCTGCAGCACGCGATGGGTCCGTTGTACAGGATGCCGCACGGCAAGGCCAGAGGGGGTGTCCAAAAGGGGTGCCAGGACTACCAGGAGTCACGCCTCCGCCGCCGGCACCACGAAGCGGAAGGTGGCGCCTTCGTCGGGGGTGCTTTCGGCGGTGATGCGGCCGCCGTGCGCCTCGACGATGCTGCGGCAGATGAACAGGCCCAGCCCGACCGAGGCGTCGCCGCTGCGCACCTTGGCCTTGGTGCGGGAGAAGGGCTGGAACAGGCGGTCCATCTCCTCCGGCGCGATGCCGGGGCCGTGGTCGGCGACGCTGACGCGCAGCCCGGCCGGGGCCGCCGTCACCGCCACGCGGATGCGGGTGCCGGGGTTGGAGAACTTCACGGCGTTGGACAACAGGTTGTTCATCACCTGCTCGATGCGCGGCGGGTCGATCAGCGCGGGCGGCAGGCCGTCGTCCACGTCGCAGTCGATGGCGACGTCGCGGCCGTGCGCCAGGATGCCGTTGGTCGCCACGTTGCGCCGCACCAGGGCGCCCAGGTCGGTCGGGCGCGGCGCCAGCTGCAGCCGCCCCGCCTTCAGCGCCGACATGGACAGCACGTCCTCGATCAGGTGGCGCATGAACAGGCTCGATTCGCGGATGCGCTCGATGGCCATCAGGTCGCGCGCCTCGACGCCGCCCTCCAGGCGCTGTTGGAGAAGCTGGGCGAAGCCGCCGATCACGTGCAGCGGCGTGCGCAGGTCGTGCGCCAGCATGCCCAGCAGCTGGTCCTTCTGCGCGTTGCTGGCCTCCAGCTCGGCGTTGGCCTTGGCGAGCTGGCGCTGGGTGGTGGTGAGCTGGCTGTTCAGGCGCGTCATCTCGTCGAACAGCGCGCCGACGTCGGCCGAGACCATCGGCTCGGCCAGCGGGCTGAGCAGCATGGCCAGCTCGGGCCGCACACGGCGCAGCGCGTCGTGCAGGCGCCCCACCGCCGCCGGCTCCGCCGCCGCGGCCAGGACCATCCCCTCCCCCGCCGCCCGGCCGGAGACGTAGAGGGGGCCGGTGTCGGCGCAGGGCGATTCCTCCAGCGGCCAGTCGATCACGCGCCCGTCGCGGCGCACCGCGTTCACGAGGTCCAGCGCCCGGCCGAACGGCTGCGCGCCGAACAGCAGGGGGAACGGCACGCCGGTGCCGGCGCGCAGCCCGGCGATGCCGGCGCCCAGCGTCTCCAGCGCGGTCACCCGCCCGTCGCGGTCGCAGATGAAAACGGCGCCGTCCACCCGGCACTCCCTCCCCTTATTATTTCCCGTCCAGCAGGCGTTCGGCCAGCTCCACGGCGCCCTCGGCGTCCTGGGCCGAGCCGTCGGCCCCCACCACGCGCCACAGGTCCGGCTCCAGCAGGAACGGATAGCCGCCGACGATGATCCGCAGCGGCCGTTCGCCCATCTCCGCCCGCACCGCGCGCACCAGCTCGGCCACCGTGCCGACGTGCGGCGTGATGGTGGCGGAAATGGCCAGCACATGCGCGTCGCGCTCGACCATGGCGCGCACGATGCTGCGCGTCGGCGCGTTGGCACCCAGATAATAGCTGTCCCAGCCGGCCATTTCGAAGAAATCGGCGACCATGCGGATGCCGATCTCGTGCAGCTCGCCGCTGACGCAGGTGGCGACCATGCTGCGCCCGCACCGCTCGGCCGCGAAGATGCGCGGATAGAGCATGGACATCACCGCCTGGGTGGCGGCGGTGGCGAAATGCTCGTGCGCCACGCTGATGCGCCCGGTCTGCCACAGCCGGCCGATCTCGCGCAGCACCGGCTGGAAGACGTGCAGGTAGGCGTCGCGCACGGTCATGCCGCCGTCCACGCGCTCCATCACCATGGCGGTGGCGCGCCGCCGGTCGCCGGCCACCAGCGCGTCCAGGAAGGCGCAGGCGAGGTCGGCATGGGGGGCGTCCGGGTCGATCAGCGTCGGCGGCGCCGTGCCGACGGACGGCAGCGCCGCCACCGCCGCGTCCACGCACGCCGCCGCGCGCCGTGCCGCGTCGCCGCCCACGCGTTCGGCGATCAGGTCGCGCAGCAGGATCAGGCTGTCGCCCAACTCCCCGGCCGGGATGCCCAGGCCGGCGAACAGCACCTTGGCCCAGGAGGCGTAGGCGGCGAACAGGCCGGGCGCATCGGCCCCGACCGCCTCGGCCAGATAGAGGAGGTGGTAGCGCACGTCGTCGACGCACTTGTCGCGCCCGACGGACCCGTAGCGGGCGTAGAGGTCCGGCCAGCGCGCGAACTGCGCCTCCACGGCGGCGCGTGCCAGCTCGTCGCGCATCGCGAGGATCGGGGCACCGGCGTGGTCCATCGGGCGTGCGTTCTCCATGTCCGCCGGCACGCGGCCGGTATCAGCAATATGGATAACGCGAACGGCCCGCCTCGGCACTCACGAACTTGTGAAAGTTCCTGTGTTTCTGTCGCACTGCGGGAAGAGGCGGCGGCGCGTCAGCGGCCCTTTTGCATGGCGAAGGTCAGCCGCTTCACCAGATCGGACTTGGCGACCGGCTTCACCAGATAGCCGGAGATGCCGTAGGCGATGGCGCGCTTCACCGTGTCCGCCTCGCGGTGGTTGGTCAGCACGATGACGGGCAGGTCGGCCATCGGGTTGCCGGTGGCCGTGCGCAGCGCGTGCAGCAGGTCCAGCCCGCCCATGCGCGGCATCTCCAGGTCGCAGATGATGATGTCGACCTCGCCGTTGCACCGGCGCAGCACGTCCAGGGCGCCCATGCCGTCGGCCGCCTCCTGCACGTTGCGGACCTTCAGGTCGTGCAGCAGCCGGGCCACCAGCTTGCGCGTGAAGTCGTCGTCCTCGACCAGCAGGATTCGCAGGTCGCTGATGCTGCGCGGCGTGTCGATGCTGGCGTCCCAGGTCATTCCCGATGCCCCCGTCCCGCGGCCCCACCCGCGGGTGCTCCCCC
>NZ_DASPMG010000127.1:0-23691 GCF_035627195.1 Azospirillum sp. | reverse complement strand
GCGCTCTGCGGCGTGCTCTCCACGGCGACGCGGGCCGGGTCGCGCAGCAGGCCGCGGGCGACCCGCTCCATGCGCTGGTCCAGCGTGGCGGTGAACAGCAGCGTCTGGCGCGTCGCCGGGCAGGCGTTGCCGATCGCCTCGATGTCCTCGGCGAAGCCGAGGTCGAGCATGCGGTCGGCCTCGTCCAGGATCAGCACCTCGACCTCGTCCAGGCGCACCGTGCGGCGGCGCATGTGGTCGAGCAGGCGGCCCGGCGTGGCGACCAGCACGTCGACGGAGCGCGACAGGTCGCGCACCTGCGGCCCGAACGGCGCGCCGCCCAGGACGTCGACGATGAACAGCCGGCGGAACTTGACGTAGTTGCGGGCGGACACGGTGACCTGCCGCGCCAGCTCGCGCGTCGGCGCCAGCACCAGGACGCGCGGGCCGAACGGCCGGGCCCGGCGCGGCTCGCCGGCGGCGACGGCCGCCGCGGCGGCGGCATCGTCGGCCGCCATCAGGCGGTGCAGAGAAGGCAGCAGGAAGGCGCCGGTCTTGCCGGTGCCGGTGTCGGCCGTGGCCAGCACGTCGCGCCCTTCCAGCGCGACCGGGATGGCCGAGGCCTGAATCGGGGTGGGAGCGTTGTGGCCGGCGGCCTCGAGGGCGCGGATCAGGCCGGAATGCAGGTTCAGATCAGAAAAACTCAAAGTACGGTTTCCCAAGCATGCGACCACGCCGCGGCTCGTCGTGCAGCCGCGGGTCGATCGTGTGTCAAACGTACCGGAGGTAGAGGGAGGCGCGGGTGCGTCGTATTCCGGGCGGGCCTTGATGGCCGCCCACCGAGCTGTCGAACCTCGCTCGGACGACGTTCAGGGCCTCCGACGAATGAGACAGATATAGGTGCTTGTGCGCCGCAACGCCAGCTTTCTTTGCGCCCCCCGGCGCGGGGCTGGGGTGCGTGCCCGACCCGGCGGCGGCGCCCGGCGGCGGCGCCGCGTCGCCGGGAAGAAGCCCTGGCCCCGTCAGAGGCCCCCCGTCAGAAGACCAGGGAGAACAGCCCGATGACGACCAGCAGGCCGATCAGGAAGATGATGCCGATGGTACCGCCGATGAACCTGAGCATGGGGCCTCCCGTCGCGTTGCCGGTGTGCCGATACCAACGCCGCGCCATCGCCCCGGTTCCGCTTGCCCTCGCGGAAAGGTGCCCGACATGGCCGCGCGCTCCCGGCCGATGACCGGAACGCCGGAACGTCAGGGACGCTTGGCGGAAAGGTCCTCGTCCCCGGTCCCGGAGCGGCCGGCGGCCCGTTGCGGGCGGGGTGCGGAACCGGCGGTCAGCAGCGACAGGGCACGGGCGAACGGCTGGTCCTGGGCGGCCTGCGGCGGCACGGACGCCGGGCCGGTGTCCTCCGCGGACACGGCCTCGTCCGGCGTGATGCCGACCTCGTGGATGGAATGCCCGGCCGGGGTGAAGTAGCGCGCCGTCGTCAGCTTCAGCGCGCTGCCGCCGTCGAAGGGTATGATGCTCTGGATGACGCCCTTGCCGAAGGTCTTCGAGCCGAGGATCACGGCGCGGCGATGGTCCTTGAGGGCGCCGGCCAGGATCTCCGCCGCCGAGGCCGACTTTCCGTTCACCAGCACCACCAGCGGCAGGCCGCCGGTCTCGTCCCCGGCGCGCGCGGTGTAGACGCGGTTCGCCTCGGGATCGCGCCCGCGGGCCGTGAGGATCGTCCCTTCCTCCAGAAACGCGTCGGCCACCCTGACGCTGGAATGCACGAGGCCGCCGGGGTTGTTGCGCAGGTCGAGCACGAAGCCGCGCAGGTCCGGCCCGATCCGCGCGCGCAGGGAACGGATGGCATCGGCGACGGCCGGGTGGGTCCGGCGGTCGAACTTCAGGATCCGGATGTAGCCGACGTTGCCGACCGCCGCGTGCTTCACCGACGGAACCTTGATCTCCTCGCGCACCACAGAAACGTCGAAGGGCGCCGCCTGCCCGTCCCGCCGCACGGTCAGCGACACGGCCGTGCCCTCCGGACCGCTCAGCATGTGCCGGACGGCGGCCAGTTCCTTGGCATCCACCGGCCGATGATCGACGGCCAGGATGACGTCGCCCGTCCGCAGCCCCACCCGCTCGGCCGGGGAGCCGGGGAGCGCCTCGGTGATGCGGACCCGTCCGTCCTGCGGTTCGTAGCGGATGCCCAGGCCGGCGAAGGCGCCGTCGTTCTCCGCGCGCATCGTGCTGTATTCCTCCGGCCCCACGTAGGCCGACCAGCGGTCGCGCCCCGCCATCGCGCGGATGGCGATGTCGGCAAGCTCCCGCTCCGACATGGGCTCGATGTATCGCCCGCGGATTTCGCGGAGCGCGTGCACGAAGCGCTCGACGGCTTCCGCCTCGCCCGCCTGAACCCCGGATGCCCCGGCGCCGCCCGCGAACGCGGGCTCGGCGGCGGTCGCAGGGCTGACGATGGCGGCGGGAGCGGCGAGGAGGGCGCACAGGGCGGCGAGGGTGGCAAGGCGCAGCGTCACGGGGGCATCTCACGCAGGGTCAGGCACAGGCACGTCCACCCGCAGAGTGCGCTCAAACGATTAATTTGCCGTTAACCATAATTCGCGACCAAGCCGCCCCCGTCACGGCGCGCGAACCGCCCGGAACACGCCCGGTTCGCGCGCCGCATGTTCGGATCCGGCCGCTTACGGCCGCCGGCCTACTGCCGGGCAGGCTGCCCCGTGTCGCCGGGCGCGCCGGTGTCGCCCTGAGTGGCGCCCTGGTTGTTCGCCCCTCCCGACGCGCCGGCGCCCGCATTCCGCGACCCGTCTCCCGATTGGCCGGCGCTGCCCGTCTGCCGGTCCAGGTTAAGCGCGGCCACCGTCTCGGCGTCCAGTTGGCCCGTCGCGTTCAGCCCCCTGGACTGCTGGAATTCCCGCAACGCACGGCGCGTGTTCGGGCCCCAGACGCCGTCCACGCCGATGTCGCTGCCATTGTCGTTCAGGGCCTGCTGGACGTTGCGGACCCGTTGCGGGCTCAGCGCCCGCGCCGACGCCGCGGATCCGCTTCGGCTGCCGGACTGGGCGGCGGTCGAGCCGGAACGGCCATCGGTCAAGTTTTCGACCTTGGTGCCAAGCCCCTCGTCCATCGCCACGCCGGTGCCCGCGCCGGCCGCGCCGCCGATGACCGCGCCGACCGGGCCGCCGACGACCGCGCCGGCCGCCGCCCCCCCGAGGCCGCCGGTCGTCGCCCGCTGCGTGTCCGTGCTGCCGCATGCCGCGAGCGCCACGAGCATGCCGGCGCTCGCCATCATCACTGGAAATCTGCGCATGACAACCATCCTGTTCCGTGTGGTTCCTTGCAGACCGGGCGAACACCCGACAGGACGGAGGCGCACGGCCTTCACGTCTCTTCGCGCGACGATCACCCGGGCTGTACACCTGCGACAATCGGAATGCCGGCCGATGGTTCCCGCCCCCGCGGTCAGGCAAGCGGCGCACGCCGGAGCGCGCACAAGAAGGCACGACGTCACCATCGGCTTGATCGCCCCGGACGAGCGCATCACTTGGAAGGCAACAGCGGCGATCGAGCGAGGAATCCCATGACGCACGCCATCCTCTTTGGCGAACTCTCCGGACGTGAGATCGCGGAGTTCCTGAAATCCACGCTCGCGCACGACGGGACGGTCCGCGTGCGGCCGACGCCGACCGAAGCCGAACTGGTCGTCTACCAGATGTCCCTGGCGGACCCCTCCTTCGAGATCACGGTCGAGGCCATGGCCGACGGCGTTCCGTCCAAGCACTACGATGGTGCCCGCACCGAGGTCCGCATCGACGGAAGCGGCCGGGGCATCCGCGCGCTCGCCACGCGTCTGGCGGAAGAGTACGGCGGCCTCGTCCAGACGTACGAGCAGTGGACGGCGGTGCCCGGCGCCCGGCCCGGCCGCCTGTCGCCGAAGGCCAAACTCTGTTTGGCGGTGTTCAATCTCTTCGGCGTCCCAAGCGGCTTTCCGTCGGCCGCGCGCGACCACGCCGGACTCGCCGCCTTGAAGGAGGCCATCGAGGCTTACCTTGCCGCTCCCCCGTCCGGGGGCTGACCGCCCGGTGGGCGGCCGGTCATGACGACGCGTACCCGAAGCCCTCGTTGCGGGAGCGGGACTGGGGGGAGCGGAGAATTACAGGTCGCTCCCCGCGTTTCCTCCGCTCGGCGTGCGTGTGCTCTCGTGTGCTGCCCCGATCCGAGGGTCACTCCCGGCGCAGGACCCCTGTCTCGTCCACCTTGCGCAAGGCAGCCAGTTCGGCGTCCGAAGGTTCGGCAATCACCCGCGCGCCGTCGCGCACCTTGAGGTCCCAGCCCGTGTTGGCTCGGATCTCTTCGACGCTGGAAAAGGCGAACCAGCCGTCCAGTTCGAACTCCTTCGTCACCGCGTGCGGACGCAGGATGCCCAGCGTGGTGACGATGGCCGACGGGCCGCCGCCGATGAAGCCATGCCGCGCCCGCGTGTCGCCGCCCTCCAGATAACCGGGGGAGCTGACGTAGGTGACCCGCTCGGCGAAGCGTTTGGGCTCGTGCGTCACCATGATGACGTAGCGCTTGGCGCCGCAGGCGATGTCGTTGGCCCCGCCGGCCCCGGTCAAGCGGGTCTTGGGCGGCCGGTAGGTGTCGCCGATCTCCCCGTCCCAGATGCCGGTGGTGTTGACGTTGCCGAACCGGTCGACCTGGGCGGCGCCGATGATCCCGACGTCGCAGCGCCCCGAGGCGACGAGGCAGCCCAGCGCGTCGAGCGCCGAGGTGAAGCTGGTGGCGTTGGCCGAGATGCGGTTGCACTCGATGCCCCAGGGCAGGCCGCCCACCGGCGTCGAGCCGTATACGCCGCCCTCCGTCATGGCGCGCACGGTGGGGGCGTGGTGCGCCTGCGCGAAGTAGCCGGCCAGCATGGACAGGCCGACGCCGAAGATCGCCAGCTCGCCGTCGCGGATTTCGCGCCCGGTGGCGATCGCCATCATCTCCTGCCGGGTGTAAGGCCGGGTCATGCCGCACCTCCCTGCGCCTGCAGCGCCGCGACCGCATCCGCCGTCAGGATCCACCGGCGGTAGGGATCGAGCAGGAAGGCGGTTTCCGTGGCGCTCAGAGCCGCCCGCTTCGCCGCGCCGATCAGCGCCAGATAGCCGTCGAGGTCGTCATAGGATTCCACGAAGTCACGGCGGTACTGCGCCGTGCCCTCCTCGGTCGCCAGCAGCTTGTTCATCAGCCGCATGTGCTCCTCGTCGACGTCGTACATTCCGGGCGAGCCTTGCGGCCAGGCGGCGAAGGGCCAGTGCACCACCGCCTCGACGACGATGTCGGGAATGCGCACGAGGTTGGGAAACTGCCGCATGCAGGCGGTGTCGACGATGGCATCGGCGACCAGGACCACCCGCTTCGCCGCCCGCGACAGCTCGAACCGGCTCCACTCCGTGCCCAGCATGATGGCGTTGCCCTGGGGGTCGGCCAGCGTCACATGGATGGCGGCGAGATCGGGCGCGAGCGGGCTGAAGGCGCCGACCGGGCGTCCGGTGAAGGGATCGGTAACGGTCGGGATCTTGCCATGCGCCGGGTGCTCGCCGGGGGCGAAGGCGCTGCGGTCCTGGATGTCGGAGCCGATGTTGACGGTGGCTGGCACGAAGGGCCAGTTCAGCGCACCGCCCATCAGGCGCAACGCCATGGCGAAGTTGGAATAGTCCTCCAGCGCCAAGGCGCCCGACTCCACCGCACGGCGCAGACCGTTGGCGAAGCCAAACACCTCAAGGCCGGAAAAGCCGCACTCGGCCTTCGTCACGGCGCCGGCAGCGGCCAGCAGGTTAAGCTGCTGGGTGTTGCAGTGGAAGACGGCGTGCAGGTCGCGCCGCCCGTGTCGCAACAGTTCACGCCCGAACACCACCGCGTCGGAGCCGACGGGGAGCGCGGCGCCGCTGGCGTACTGCATGCCGTCCCAGGTGAAACGGCGCACCGCCTCGGCCAGGGAGATCAGCTTGTTGCCTGCCATCACCAGTCCCCCGCCAAGCCCAGCATGTCCAGCACCTTGTGCCGGAGGTCGACGAGCACCGGGTCATCGCGGTGGCGCGGGTAGGGCCGGTCGATGGCGATCTCCGCCTTCACGCGCGCGGGCCGCTCGCTGAACACGACGATGCGCGTCGCCATCAGCAGCGCTTCCTCGATGTCGTGCGTCACCAGCAGCGCGGTGAACCCGGCACGCTGCCACAGGCGCACAATCTCCCCCTGCATGGCGATGCGGGTGAGGCTGTCCAGCTTGCCCAACGGTTCGTCCAGCACCAGCAGGCGCGGGTCGTTGACCAGCGCACGGGCCAGCGCCGTGCGCTGTGCCATGCCGCCCGAGAGCTGGTGCGGGTACGCCTTGGCGAAGCCGCCCAGCCCGACAAGGCGCAGCGCCTCGTCCACGCGGGCGCGGCGCTGCTTCAGCAGACCCCGCGCCTCCAGCCCCAGCGCCACGTTGTCCCACACCGTGCGCCAGGGGTAGAGCGTCGGGTCCTGGAAAACCACGACGCGCGACGGGTGCGGCCCGGTGACCGGGGCCCCGTCGGCCAGCAGCCGACCAGCCCGCGGCGGCTCCAGCCCGGCCACCAGCCGCAGCAGCGTGGACTTGCCGCAACCCGACGGACCCAACAGGGCCACGAACTCGCCGGGCTCGGCGCGCAGCGTCACGTCGTCGAGCACGCGCAGTGGGGCGCCCTGCAGGTCGAAGGCGTGGCTGACGTTGCGGACGTCCAGCTCCAGGCCGGCCGGCTGCCCCGTTTCAAACCGGCCGTGTTCCAGCGCTACCATTTCATCATCCCCTTCTGCCAGGCGAGCAGGCGGTCGCGCACCCGGAACAGCAGCGTCACGAGCCCCGAGCAGACCAGCGCCATCACCAGGAGCGCCGCGTACATGTTGGCGTAGGCGGCCCAGCCCTGCGCCCATTGCAGGTACCAGCCGAGGCCCGCCTTCACGCCCATCATCTCCGCCACCACCAGCACCGCGAAGGAGGAGGCGAGGCCCATGAACAGGCCGACGAAGACGCTTGGCATTGCCGCCGGCACCGCCACCTTCACCACCAGGAAGCGGTTCGACGCGCCCAGGGTGCGGGCGATGTCGTAATAGGCCGGGTTGACGCCGGCCACGCCCGACCACGTCAGGATGGTCACCGGCACGCCGGTGGCGAGCGCGATGAGAAAGATGCTGGCGCTCCAGCTCGACGGGAAGGCGAAGAAGGCGATGGGCAGCCACGCGGTGGCCGGCAGGGGCCCAATGAGCCGCAGCACAGGATGCACCCAATAGCCCACCGCCCGCGACCAGCCGATGGCCACGCCGGTGGCGAAGCCCACCAGCGCGCCGATGGCATAGCCGGTCAGCAGCAGCTTCAGCGAGGCCACCGTGCATTCGACGAGGCGCGGCAGATCCTCGATATAGACCTCCAGCAACTCTTGCGGCGGCGCGAAGAAGGGGCGCGGCAGCAGGTTCAGCTTAGCGGTCAGCAGCTCCCAGGCGGTGAAGCCCAGCGGCAGCACCAAAAGCCAGGGGCCGGCGCGGCGCAGCCGTTCCCCCGCCCCGCCCAGCGGGCGCAGAACCGGCGAGACCAGCGCCAGCACGCCGCCGATCAGCGCCAGCAGGCTTGCGAACTCCTGCGTGCGGGCCCAATCGTCGGCATCGGGCAGCAGCGCGGTCACTGCCGCGGCAGCGAACCACGCGGCGCCCGCCGCCAGCCCGCCCAGCCACAGGCGCCGTGGCGCGGGGGCATCGGCCACGCCCCCCGCCAGAGCCGTCGCGCCATCCAGCGCCGTCATCTCAGGCCAGCACGTCGGCGTAGACACGGTCGGCGAACTTCGCCGGGTCGGTCGACGGCTTGAAGACCTGGACCGCCTTCAGCTCCTCGGCGTAGAGGGCGATTTCCTTCTTGATGTCGATGCCCACCGGGTGGTGCCCATGGGTATGACTGGAAAGCTGGGCGGCGAGATCCTCCACGCTGCTCTTGGGCGCGAAGGGCTGGTAGGCCTTGGCGGCCTCGTGCGGGTTGTGGGCGGTGAAGTCCTGCGCCTCGATGATGGCGCGGGTCAGCGCGCCGGTCGCCGCCTTGTCCTCGCGCAGCAGGCTGCCGCGCACGCCGATGACGCAGCACACGCGGGCCTTGTACTCGTCCGACAGGTTGGAAGCGATCTCGACGAGGTTGCCGGATTTGAGGAACTGGTAGGTCACCGGGTCCCAATGGGCGATCGCCTGCGCTTCCCCCTTTTCGAGCGCAATGCCGAGCAGATCGCCGGGGAAGACGCGCCATTCCACGTCCTTCACCGGATCGATGCCGCGCTTGGCCAGCAGGATCGAGAAGAAGTGCTTGGCCGGGCTGGCGAGGTCGCTGATCGCCACCGTCTTGCCCTTCAGCCCGGCAAGGTCGGCGATGCCGCCGGCCTTGGACGCCAGCAGGCGCATGCAGCCGCCGTGCACGCCGGCGACGATGCGCACGTCGAAGCCCTGTTCCAGCGGTTTCAGCCAGCGCAGCGCCATGCCGTGGCCGACATCGGCCTTGCCTGTGGCGATGGCCTCCAGCAGCTGCTCGGTCGAACCGGCGAAATTCACGAACTCCACGTCCAGCCCGTGCTTTTCAAAGATGCCGTTGGCCTTGGCGACGGCCACCGGCGCGCCGCACACGGCGCCGGTGTTCCAGGCCAGCTTCAGCGGCTTCAGAGGTGCGGCCAGCAGGCGCGACGGCCCGCCGATGAAGGGCAGCGCAACGGCGCCCGCAGCGGCCTTCAGCAGGGTCCGGCGCGAGGGCGCCACGGTGGTGATCAGCGTGTCGGTCGGATGCTTTGCCATGGTTGGCCTTCCTTGGTGGCAGCAGATTAACGTATACCAACTGTGAATATCGATTTCGATTGCACCGAATTTCACATCGTGAGATTTCATTGTCAACTAGGTAAGTAGACAATTCTGGAAGGGCCAACCGATGATCACCGCAATCGTCCGCTACCACCTCCCCGCCTCCATCGGCCGTGAGGCCTGCCGGGAGCATTTCCTGAAGATCGCGCCAGGTTTCGGGGCGGTGCCCGGCCTGATCCGCAAGCAGTTTATCTGGAGCGAGACGGGCACGGCCGGCGGCGTCTACCAGTGGCGCACGCTCGATGACGCCAAGCGTTTCTACCAGGGCCCCTGGCTGGACGGGATCCTGGCGCGCTACGGCACCTATCCGGAAATCGAATACTTCGACACGGTGGCCATAGCCGACGCCCCGGGCGGCACGGTGGCGGTGCCGGAGTAAGGCTCGACGGCAGGCCGGCCCCGGCACGTATCTCCTACTTGGAGATAGGATTTATGCGCCGGTCATACATTTCACATAAGGCAAACGTGCCGTCACGCGCGAAGGGGGATTGCCGACCATGCTCAAAACCGCCCTGGACGGCGCTTCGGAAGTGTCCGTGGCCCCGTCATCCCTCCTGGATCCGCAGGTGCAGCGGCTGCTCGCGGCGGCGAAGCGGCAAGGGGCTTCGGCCGCCGATCCCTTGCAGCAGCCGCTCGCGGTGGCGCGGATGGCGGCGGAGCGCCATTACACATTCCTGAACGGGCCACTGCCCGCACTGGCCCGCGTCGACGACGTGGTGATCGAGGGACCGGCCGGGCCGCTTCCGCTGCGGATCCACCGGCCGGCCACGACGGGCGCATTGCCGGTCCTGCTGTGGTTTCATGGCGGCGGCTTCGTGCTCAACAGCCTCGACACGCACGACCGCCTGCTGCGCCTGCTGGCCCGGCGCAGCGGCGCGGCGGTGGTCGGCGTCGCCTACAGCAAGGCACCGGAACGCCGCTTCCCGACACAGGTCGAGGAGGCCGCCGCGGCGCTGCGCTGGTTGACGGATCACGGGGCGGCCCACGGCCTCGACGCCGGCCGGCTGGCGGTGGGCGGCGACTCCGCGGGGGCCAATCTGGCGCTCACGGCAGCGCTGGAGGCGCGCGATGGCGGGCCGCGCATCGCGCTCGGCGTGCTGCTGTACGGCATGTTCGCCGCGAATTTCGACACCGATTCGCACCGCTGCTTCGGCGACGGCCGCTACGGTCTCTCCACCGCGCGCATGCGCTGGTACTGGCGCCAGTATCTCGGGACGGCGGCCGGCGGCGACGCCCGGGCGGAACCGCTGCTCGCCGACCTCGGCGGACTGCCGCCGCTGCTGCTGGTCGGCGCCGGCGTCGACTGCCTGCTCGACGACACGTTGCGTCTGGCCGAACGGCTCGCCGAAGCCGACGTGCCGCACCGGCTGTGGGTCTACCCGGACCTGCCGCATTCCTTCGCGCAGATGGCGCGCGCGGTGGACGCCGCCGACACGGCGGTCACGCGCATTGCCGCCGCCGTGGCCGAGGCCCTGGCCGGGGTGGAGGACACGCCATGCCCGCACGCCGGTGGAGGTCCAGTGATCGTGTGAACCGGGTCACGAACAGCGTGCCGCGCCCAGCACGCAGGAACCCGCCGTCCATCAGGCGGTGGCCGCGGAGGGAGCGGCGGCCGGCGGCGTGTCCGCGCCCGCCTCCCGCCGGGCGTCCTTGCGGAAGCTGTAGGCCCCGAGACTGCCGCGGAACGGCAGCACCAACAGGTGCAGCAGGCCGAGCCGGTGCTGGTCCTGGTACTCCGCCAGCCCCAGCACCACGCCTTCGTGGCCGAGCGCGGGCGGCGCATGATGGGCCGTGCCGCACACCCGGTCCCACACGGACAGGAAGAAGCCGAAGTTGGAGTTGGTCTCTTCCGGCACGACGGAATGGTGGACCCGGTGCATGTCCGGCGTGCACACCACCCAGCGCAGCGCGGTGTCCAGCCGCCCCGGCACGCGGATGTTGCCGTGGGTGAACACGGCGGCCCCGTTCAGCACCGCCTCGAACGCCACCACCACCCACGGATCGGCGCCGACGGCGGCGACCAGCGCGGCCTTGTAGACGATCGACACCAGGATCTCGATGGGGTGGAAGCGCAGGCCCGACGTCAGGTCGATGTCCAGGTCGGCGTGGTGCACCCGGTGTAGCCGCCAGAACACCGGCAGCGCGTGCGACATGACGTGCTGGAGGTAGATGGCGAAGTCGAGGATCAGGAAGGCGGCCACCGCCTTCACCCACCACGGCAGGTCGACCGCGCCGAACAGGCCCCAGCCGCGCTCCTGCGCATAGATGGCGGTGGCGAAGGCCAGGGCACCGACGGTGAAGCGCTGCACGGCCACGTTGACCGCGATGAGGCCCAGGTTGATGCCCCAGCGCCGCCACTTGTTCTCGCGCAGCGGCCGCTTCGGGAACGCCGCCTCCAGGACGGCGACGGTGACGAAGATGGCGACGAAGATGCCCAGGCGGATGGCCGCTTCCATGGTCCGGGCCTCCTCAGTTCTTCACGGTCAACGGGTAGGCGTCGGCGGGCGAGGCCGACCACTCCCACATGGAGCCGGCGTAGTTGCGGGCCTTGTAGCCGAGGTCGTTGAGGACCGAGGTGAACCAGCCCGAACGGATGCCGCCGGTGCAGTAGGCGACGATCGGCGTGTCCTTGCTGGCGCCCAGCGCGGCGAGCCGCTTCTCGATCTCGGCGCGCGGCAGCAGCTTGCCGTCCTTGTCCAGCAGATCCTTGTACCAGATGTGCCTGGCGCCCGGCACGTGGCCGCCGCGGGTCTCGCCGTAGGGGGTCTTGCCCTCGTACTCGCGCGGCTCGCGGGCGTCGATGACGACGAGGTCCGGCGTGCCCAGCAGGCCCTTCAGGTCGTCGCGCTTCACCTCGAAGCGGTCGGTGCGCTGCACGACGAAATCGCCGGGGCCGCCCGCCGGCGCGATGGCCGGCGCGCCGTCCCTGACCAGCGCCGGCAGGCCGCCGTCGATCAGCACCGCCCGGGAGTGGCCCAGCGTGCGCAGCGTCCAGGCGATGCGGCCATCCTCGCCCCAGCCATTGACCGGGTCGGCCACGACGACCACCGGCCGCTCCTTCGACACGCCCAGGTCCTGGAGCTTCTTCGTCAGCACCGCATCGTCGGCGATCAGCCGGCCCTTGGTGGGCAGCGCCGGCTCCGACAGGTCCTGCCAGACCAGCGGCACGGCGTTGGGCAGCGGCTGCTTGCTCTTCAGCTTGGGATCGCGGACGTCGAGCACCAGCGCGCCCTGCGCGATCAGCTCGCGCGCCGCCTGCGGCGACACCACCCAGTCGCGTTCGTAGACGATGGCGGCGGCGCTGGTCGCCGCTTCGGTGGCGAGCGCGGGGCGCCACGCGGCGTCGCCGACGGACAGGCCGGCCGACAGCAGCGCGGCGAGGGAGAGCGAGAGGAGAGTCTTCTTCATGATCGTCTTTCTTCGTAGTCGAGCGGAGACGGGCGTCAGATGCCGCTGCCGGCCAGCTCGTAGTCCTTGAACAGGGTGTTGAGGATGCGCCCCTCCAGGGCGGCGAAGTCCGGGTTGCCGCGCGGGCGGGGGCGCGGCAGGTCCACGGCGAGGTCCAGCGTAATCTCCCCCTCCTCGATCATCACAACGCGGTCGGCCAGCGCCACCGCCTCCGCCACGTCGTGGGTGACCAGCACGGCGGTGAAACCTTGGGCGCGCCACACGCGCTCGATCAGGTGCTGCATGGCGATTCGGGTCAACGCGTCGAGCGCCCCCAGCGGTTCGTCCAGCATGAGGAGGCGCGGGCGGCGTACCAGCGCGCGGGCCAGCGCCACGCGCTGGCGCTGGCCGCCCGAGAGCACCGCCGGCCATTCGCGCGCGCGGTCCTCCAGCCCGACCGCCTTCAGCGCCGCCGCCGCCTGCGCGCGCCAGTCGCCACCGAGTCCCACGCCGACGTTGCCCAGCACCCGGCGCCAGGGCAGCAGGCGCGCCTCCTGGAACATGATGCGGGCCTGCCGGTTCAGGCCGTTCAGCGGCTCGCCGCCCAAGCGGATCGAACCGGACGTCGGCGTGTCGAGGCCGGCCAGCAGGCGCAGCAGCGTGCTCTTGCCGCAGCCGCTGCGCCCGACGATGGCGACGAACTGGCCGGGATCGATGCTCAGGTCGATGCCGCGCAGCACCTCCTTGGTCCCGAAGGTCTTGCCCACGCCTTCGATGGTCACGGGCAGGCCGCCGGCCGGGGCGATGTCGTCCACGGCGGGCGCGTCGTGGATGGCGGCGCCGGCGAACGCCGGCTCCAAGGCTTCAACGGTCATGGGCGTGTCCCTTACTGGCGCTGGAAGGCCGGGTGCCACTGCAGGCACAGCCGTTCGAGAAGGCGGGCGGCGCTGTCCGCCAGCTTGCCGAGCAACGCGTAGATGAGGATGCTGAGCACCACCACGTCGACCAGCATGAACTCCCGCGCGTTCATGGCGAGGTAGCCGATGCCCGAGGTGGCGGCGATGGTCTCGGCCACGATCAGCGTCAGCCACATGATGCCCAGCGCGTAGCGCAGCCCCACCAGCACCGACGGCAGCGCCCCCGGCAGGATCACCTGGGTGAACAGCGCCGCGCGCGTCATGCCGTAGCTGCGCCCCATCTCGACCAGCTGGAAGTCGACGTTGCGGATGCCGTGGAAGGTGTTGAGGTACATCGGGAAGAAGACGCCGAGCGCCACGAGGAACAGCTTCGCCTCCTCGTCGATGCCGAACCACAGGATGACCAGCGGGATCAGCGCCAGATGCGGCACGTTGCGGATCATCTGCAGCGAACTGTCGAGCAGCCGCTCGGCCACGCCCGACAGCCCGTTGAGCAGCCCCAGCGCGAAGCCGATGGAGCCGCCGATGGCGAAGCCGGTGACGGCGCGCACGAAGCTGATGCGGATGTGCTCGCCCAGTTCGCCGGACGCGGCGAGGCGCCAGCCCGCGCCCGCCACGTCGGTCAACGCCGGCAGCACGCGGCCGGAGAGCACGCCGCCCTGCACCGCAAGCTGCCACGCCGCGAGCAGCAGCGCCGGCAGGATCCACGGCAGGAGGGCGCGGAGGGTTGGTTTCATGAAGCCTGTCCTTGCGTTCGGCCGTAGGTTGGGTTGAGCCGCAGGCGAAAACCCAACGTCATCGCCATGCGGGGCGTGTTGGGTTTTCGCTGGCGCTCAACCCAACCTACGGGGCCCTTCAGGAGGCGGACGCCAGCGGGAAGCCTTCCAGGCCGACCCGCGCCTCGGTGCGGGTGAAGGCCGGGCGCGGCTGCGGGCGCTTGGGCGCGGTGCTGATGTTCAGCTCGGGGAACAGCAGCTCGGCGACGCGGTAGGACTCCTCCAGGTGCGGGTAGCCGGACGCCACGATGGTGTCGATGCCCAGCTCCTGGTACTCGCGGATGCGCGCGGCCACCGTCTTCGGGTCGCCGACCAGCGCGGTGCCGGCGCCGCCGCGCACCAGCCCGACGCCGGCCCACAGGTTCGGGCTGACCTCCAGGTGGTCGCGCCGGCCGCCGTGCAGCGCCGCCATGCGTCGCTGGCCCACCGCGTCGGACTCCTCGGCGAAGCGTTTCTGCGCGGCGGCGATGGTCTCGTCCGACAGGTGGCTGATCAGGCGGCCGGCGGCATCCCAGGCCTCGGCCTCCGTCTCGCGGACGATCAGGTGCACGCGCAGGCCGAAGCGGATCGTGCGGCCGAGCTTCGCCGCGCGGGCCTTCACGTCCTCGATCTTCTCCTTCACCTGCGCCGGCGGCTCGGCCCAGGTGAGATACGCGTCGTGCAGTTCGGCGGCGAGCTGGTGCGCGGCCGGCGAGGAGCCGCCGAAGTACAGCGGCGGGTGCGGGCGCTGCACCGGCGGGAACAGCAGCTGGCCGCCGTCCACCTTCAGGTGCCGGCCCGCGTACGTCACCGTGTCGCCGGCCAGCAGGGCGCGCCAGATGCTCAGGAACTCGCGGGCATGGTCGTAGCGCTCGTCATGCTCCAGGAAGATGCCGTCGCCGGCCAGTTCCTTCGGCGCACCGCCGGCCACCACGTTGAACAGCACGCGGCCGTTGGACAGGCGGTCCAGCGTCGCCGCCTGCCGCGCCGCCAGCGCCGGGCTGAACACGCCGGGGCGCAGCGCCAGCAGGAACTTCAGCCGTTCCGTCTGCGGGATGATGGCGGCCGCGGTGATCCACGGCTCCTCCATCGCCTGCCCCGTCGGCACCAGCACGCCGAAGTAGCCCAGGCGGTCGGCGGCGCGGGCGATCTCCGCGAGGTATTCGTTGGTGACCGGGCGGTGGCCGACGTCGGAACCCAGGTAGGGGCCGTCGCCGCTGGTCGGCAGGAACCACAGGAAGTCGAGGGGCTTGTCGGTCATGGTCTTGGCTCCGATGGCGGGAATGGATCAGGATTTCGGGGCGGCGGGCGGCGTCCAGATGACGTCGCGGATGGTGATCGCCTTGGGGATCAGGCCCAGGCGGTGGAAGTCGTCGGCGATGCGCTGCTGCTTGGCGACGATCTCGTCGTCGATGTAGGCGATGCGGCGCCCCTCGCGCCTGGCGGCCACCGTCTGCACGTCCAGCGGCAGGCCGTTCTCCCTGGCCTGGATCTGCGCGTACTCGGCCGGGTTGGCGGCGGCCCACTCGCTGACGCGGGCGATCTCGCCGATGACGGCCTGCACCACCTCGGGCGCCTGATTGGCGAAGGCGCGGCGCGCCAGATAGAAGGAATAGCTGTCGACGATGCCGGCGGCGCTGGTCAGCACGCGCACCTTGTCGCTGCGCTCGGCCAGCGCGTAGTACGGGTCCCAGATCGCCCAGGCGTCGATGGAACCGCGTTCGAACGCGGCGCGGGCGTCGGCGGGGGTGAGCGACACCGGCTGGATGTCCTTGAAGGTCAGCCCGCCCTTCTCCAGCACGCGGATGATGATGTTGTTGGCGTTGGAGCCGCGCACGAAGGCGACCTTCTTGCCCTTCAGATCGGCGATCTCCTTGATCGGCCCGTCGTTGCGCACCAGCACGGCGGACGTGGTGCCGGGGTTGGTCACCGCGCCGACGTAGACGAGGTCGGCCCCGGCCGCCTGGGCGAACAGCGGCGGCGTGTCGCCGGTAGTGCCCAGGTCGATGCTGCCGACGTTCAGCGCCTCCAGGAGCGGCGGGCCGGCGGTGAACTCCGACCACGTGACGGTGTAGCCCAGCGGCTCCAGCTTCTGCTCCAGCGTCTTCCACTGCTTGAGCACCAGCAGCGGGCCGGTGCGCTGGAAGCCGATGCGCAGCTGCTTGGCCGGTTCCGCGGCGACGGCGGCGGAGGAGAGGCCCGCGGCGACGGCGAGCGCCAGCAGGGGCCTGATGAAGGTGGTGAGTTTCATGCGCGCATTCCCGCAGTGACGATTGTGATATTTCTCGTCACGACAGGAATTGCACACGCCGTGCCAGTTGTAATCCGGCCTGATCCGGCGGAACCGGCGGCATTCGCTGATGCCGGGGCGACAGCGGGTGGTGCGGAGGTGTTGCCCTGGCAGCAGCGGCAGGAGCGATGAATGTGAAAACCCAGCGGCGAACTGCTGCGGCGAACCTACCGGTTCCGCGCGGGAATCATCCCAAGCCGCGCCAGATGGCCGCGCAGGACGTTGCGGCTGATCCCCAGCATCTTCGCGGCCTGCACCTGGTTGCCGCCGCAGTACTCGTAGGCGGAGCGGACCAGCGCGTCGGTCACCCGCCCGAACAGGTCGGGCACGTCCGCCTCGAACAGCGCGTTGAAGGAGCCGCGCAACGCCGCCGCGACGCACGGCTGCTCGGTCCGCGCGTCCACCGGCAGCGACAGCTGGACGTCGGCGCGGGTCAGCATGTCGCCCGCGGCGGTGACCAGCGCGGTGTGGACGACGTTCTCCAACTCGCGGATGTTGCCCGGCCAGTCGTGGTCGAGCAGCGCCTGCACCGCGTCGGGCGCCAGCCGGACGGCCCGGCGGCCGAGACGCCGGCCGTACAGCGTCAGGAAATGGTCGACCAGCGGCAGCACGTCGCCGGGACGGTCGCGCAGCGGCGGCAGGATCAGGCTGCCCACCTTGATGCGGTAATAGAGGTCCTGGCGGAAGCGGCCGGTGCGCACCGCCTCCTCCAGCTTCACGTTGGTGGCGGTGATGACGCGCACGTCGACCGGGATCGAACGGCGGGAGCCGACGCGCACCACCTCCCGCTCCTGCAGCACGCGCAGAAGCTTCACCTGCTGGGCCGGCGGCAGATCGCCGATCTCGTCCAGGAACAGGGTGCCGCCGTCAGCCGCCTCGAACCAGCCGGCCTTGGCGGAAAGCGCGCCGGTGAAGGCGCCCTTCTCGTGGCCGAACAGTTCGCTTTCCACCAGCGTCTCGGCGATGGCGCCGCAGTTGACGGCGATGAAGGGGCGATGCCGCCGCCCGCTGCAGTCGTGCAGGTGACGGGCGACCAACTCCTTGCCGGTGCCGGTCTCGCCGATGATCAGCACGTCCGCGTCGGTCGGGGCGAGTTGCTCCATCCGGCGCAGCAGCGCGCGCGAGGCCGGGTCCTCGAACACCATCGCGGTGGCGCGCACCGGCGCCGGCGGCGCGTCGTCCGGGCGGCGCAGCAGGACCCGTCCGTCGGGCGCGGTTTCCATGGTGAACATGGCGTTTCCCCTATGCGGCATTCTGTCGGGGCATTCCACATTTTTTTCGCGCCTATGCCAAGCACATCATTTCACAAATGCATGTAGAATAAATGTTTCCACAGAACCATCGATGCACAACTCCTGCTGCACCGCCCGCAGCCCGGAGATGCACGTCACTGCGAAATCAATGACTTAGCCTTGGCACGCGGCGTGCTCCTACAGCGGCAGGCCACAAACGCCGCCACCGAAACAAGGAGCCTCCCCATGTCCCGTACGCCCGCCTACCTGTCGCTGGTGAAGAACCGCAAGCCGTCGCGCTCGGCCAAGGTCCGCGCCTCGCTGAACCACCCGGTGATCGACACCGACCTGCACACCATCGAGTTCGGCCCCGTCATCGAGGACTACATCGACAAGGTCGGCGGCGCGAAGATCGTCGACGAGTTCCGCCGCTCGGTCGGCCGCGGCCTCAGCTACCTCAACAACGACTGGTACACGCTGAGCCCGCAGGAGCGGCTGGACCAGCGCCACCCGCGCCCGACGTGGTGGACGCTGCCGACGAAGAACACGCTGGACCTCGCCACCTTCACGCACCCGTCCCTGCTGGCCGAGCGGCTGGAGGAGGGCGGCACCGACTTCGGCGTCGTCTACCCGAACCTGACGCTGTTCGCCGTCCACGTGGGCCGCGAGGACCTGCGCCGCGCGGTGGTGCGCGCCATCAACCTGTACCACGCCGACCAGTTCCGCGCCCATTCCGACCGGCTGACGCCGGTCGCCGCCATCCCGCTGCACAGCCCGCAGGAGGGCATCGAGGAGCTGGAGTTCGCGGTCAACGAACTGGGCCTGAAGGTCGCCATCATCCCCGGCAACCTGCGCCGGCCGATCAAGGCGCTGGCCGGCAAGTACCCGGCCAAGGACCATCCGGAGATCGCCCGCCACCTGACGTGGCTGGACACCTTCGGCGTCGACAGCGAGCACGACTACGACCCGTTCTGGGCCAAGGCGGTGGAGCTGAAGGTGCCGCTGACCACGCACTCCATCGGCATGGGCTGGACCAGCCGCGCGTCGGTCAACAACTACATGTACAACCACATCGGCCACTTCGCCTCGGCCTCGGAGGCGTTGGCGAAGTCGCTGTTCTTCGCGGGCGTGACGAAGCGCTTCCCCGACATCCGCTTCGGCCTGCTGGAAGGCGGCGCCGCCTTCGCCGCCAACCTCTACGCCGACCTGATCGGCCATTGGGAGAAGCGCAACGGCGAGGCGGTGCAGAACTACAACCCCGACCTCATCGACGGCGACCTGCTGTACGACCTGTACCAGGCCTATGCCGACGCGCCGACGCGCGCCCGCCTGGGCAGCAAGCTCGACGTGGTGGAGGGGGCGCTGGGCGTCTCCAACGCGCGGCGCCAGCCGCAGGAGCCGGGCAGCCTGGACGACTTCGCGGCGGCCGGCATCACCGGCATCGAGGACATCCGCGACCGCTTCGTGCCGAACTTCTACTTCGGCGCCGAGGCCGACGATCCCACCGTCAAGTTCGCGCTGGACGACACCGTCAACCCGCTGAACGTGCGCCTGAACGCCTTCTGGGCGTCGGACGCCGGGCATTGGGACGTGTCCGACTACTCCGACGCGCTGGCCCAGACCTGGGACCTTGTGGAGCGCGGCACGCTCAGCGTGCGCGACTTCCGCGACCTGACCTTCACCAACCCCTACAACCTCTACGCCGGCACCAACCCCGATTTCTTCAAGGGCACGGCCGTGGAAAAGCAGTTGGCGCCGCTCGCGATCGCGGCCGAGTGAGCGCCGGGGTGGACCCGCGTCGGGAGGGCCGGGTCCACCCACCTCCTTTTCCCCCAGATCGGAACCCCCATCATGCTCCGTCGCACCATCCTGCGCGCCGCCGCGGCGGCCGCGCTGCTTCTCACCGCCGGAACGGCGCCCTGCGTCACCTGGGCGGCCGAGCCGGTCACCATCCGCGTCGGCTACGCCGCCATCGGCGTCGGCAACCGGCCGTTCGTCGGCGGCTCCTCGGCGGCGCTGGCGCACGCCGAGGGCTACCTGGAGGCCGAGTTCCGGAACGACCCCGACGTGAAGGTCGAGTGGTTCTTCTTCAAGGGCGCCGGCCCCGCCGTGAACGAGGCCATCGCCAACGGACAGCTCGACTTCGCGCTGCAGGGCGACCTGCCGTCGCTGATCGGCCGCTCGAACGGTCTGAAGACCAGGCTGCTGCTGGCCAGCGGCGCCCGGTCGCCGATCTACGTCGCCGTGCCGCCGGGATCCGACATCAAGGCCATCAAGGATCTGAAGGGGCGCAAGGTCGCCATCTTCCGCGGCACCAACCTGCACCTCGCCTTCGACAAGGTGCTGGCGGCCAACGGGCTGAGCGAGAAGGACCTGAAGGCGATCAACATGGACTTCGCCACCTCCAAGGCGGCGCTGGCGACGAAGGACATCGACGCGGCACTCGGCCAGAGCGACCTGCTGGCGCTGGAGGAGCAAGGCATCGCCAAGGTGATCTACACCTCCAAGGGCGACAACCCCGCCTTTGGCCGCAACGCCCATGTCCTGGTGACCGAAGCGTTCGAGGCGAAGCACCCGGCGCTCACCGCCCGCGCCGTCAAGGCGTTCGTCAAAGCGTCGCTGTGGGCGTCGGACGAGGCGAACCGCGAGAAGCTGTTCGAGATCTGGGCCAAGTCCGGCATCCCCGCCGCCAACTTCCGCGCCGAGTACGAGGGCACGCCGCTGGCGTTGCGCAATTCGCCGCTGTTCGATCCCTTCCTGATCGACCAGTACCGCATCCAGGCCCGGCAGGCCAAGGAGCACGGGCTGATCCGCCGCGACGTGGAGGTGGAGGGCTGGTTCGACCTGCGCTACCTCGACGCCGCGCTGAAGGAGCTGGGCCTGGAGACCCGCTGGACCCGCTACGGCGCCGACGGCAAGGCGGTCGGCTCGTGACGGCGCCGGGGATGGCCTTCGTCCCCGTCCTCCTCCTGCTGGCCGCGGCGATCGCCCGCCGGCCGGCCGAAACCTAAGGGAGATCCGCATGTCCGCACCCGAACCCGTCGCCTTGACGGCTTCTGTCCGGCTGGAATGGCCGGCCTTCGCCGCCGGCCGTCTCCTCCGGCGCCTGACGGGCGCAAGCGTCGGCCTAATCGTTCCGCTGCTGGCGCTGGCGGCGTGGCAGGCCAGCGCCATGGGCGGCTGGCTGCCGCCGCAGGTGCTGCCCAGCCCGGCCGAGGTGACGGCGCTGCTCCTCGCCATGCTGGAGAGCGGCGAGCTGCGGGACCACACGCTGATCAGCCTGTCGCGCGTCGCCTGGGGCTTCGGCCTGGGGGCGGCGGGCGGCCTGGCGCTGGGCGTGCTGATGGGGCTGTCGCGGCGGGTGGAGGAGACCGTCAACCCGCTGTTCGTGGCGCTGGCGCAGATCCCGCCGCTGGGATGGGTGCCGCTGCTGATCATGCTGGTCGGCATCGACGAGGCGCTGAAGGTGCTGGTCATCGCCAAGGCCGCCTTCGTGCCGCTCGCCATCAACACGCTGAAGGGCATCCGCGCCGTGCCGCCGCACTTCGTGGAGGTCGGCCGCGTCTTCGGATTCGGTCCCTGGCCGATGCTGACCCGCGTGGTGCTGCCGGCCGCCGTGCCGCCCATCTTCACCGGCGTGCGCTACGCCATGACGCACGCGTGGCTGGCGCTGGTGGCGGTGGAACTGCTCGCCTCGTCGGAGGGGCTCGGCTACCTGATGGTCTGGGGCCGGCAGCTGTTCCAGCTGGAAACGGTGCTGGTCGCCATGGCCGCGGTCGGGCTGATCGGCTACCTGCTGGACCGCGCGCTGGCGGGGGTGGAGGCGCGGCTGCAGCGCTGGCGCCAAATCGGGGCCGGGGAAGTCGGGGCCGGAGGTGCGGCATGACGGGCCGCGGGCTGGTCCTGCCGGCGCTGCTGCTGGCGGCGTGGGAGGCCGCGCACCACCTGGGCCTGTCCGACCCGCGCCTGCTGCCGCCGCCGTCGCTGGTGCTGGCCCGGCTGGGGCGGGAGGCGGCGGAGGGCGGGCTGTGGTTCCACCTCGGCGCCAGCCTCGTCCGCGACCTCGCCGGCTTCGCCATCGGCGCCGCGGCGGGGCTGCTGGGCGGGCTGCTGCTGGGGTTGTGGCGGGGCTTCGACCGGCTGGTCGGGCCGTCCTTCCACGCCTGGAAGCAGATTGCCGTGTTCGCCTGGATTCCGCTGATCTCCGTGTGGTTCGGCGTGGGCGAGGCGGCCAAGGTGGTGTTCGTGGCGCTGGCCGCCTTCACGCCGGTGGTCGTCAACACGCACGAGGGCATCCGCGGCATCGACCGCCGCCATTGGGAGGTGGCGCGCGTGCTCACCCTCACGCCTTGGCAGACGCTGGTCCGGCTGGTGCTGCCGGCCGCCCTGCCGTCGATCTTCACCGGCCTGCACTTGGCGCTGATCTACGCGTGGCTGGCGACCGTGGGCGCCGAGTACTTCATGACCGTCGGCCCCGGCATCGGCGGCATGATGACCGAGGGGCGCGAGCACTTCCACATGGACGTCGTCCTGCTGGGCGTCCTCATCCTGGGCGTGGTCGGCTACGCCCTCAACCACGGTGCGGCGGCGGCGGAAGCGCGCCTGCTGCACTGGCGCCACCGCTGAGGAGACCACCCATGCCCCACCCCGGAACCCTGAGCCTCGACCACGTCGGCAAGCGCTACCCCGTGCACGGCGGCGAGCTGGAGGTGCTGCGCAACGTCACGCTCACCGTCGACCCCGGCGAGTTCGTCAGCGTCGTCGGCACCAGCGGCTGCGGCAAGTCCACCCTGCTGCGGCTGATCATCGGGCTAGACGGCAGCTATGAGGGTGACATCCGCCTGGACGGCGCCCGCATCCGCGGCACCAGCCTGGAGCGCGGCATCGTCTTCCAGGAGCACCGGCTGTTCCCCTGGCTGACGGTGGAGGAGAACGTGGCGCTGGGCCTGCTGCGCTCCCGCCTGCCGGAGGCGGAGAAGCGCCGCTCCATCGCCGAACACATCGCCCTGGTCGGCCTCGCCGGCTTCGAGAAGGCCTACCCCGCGCAGCTCTCCGGCGGGATGGCGCAGCGCGTGGCCATCGCCCGCGCGCTGGTCAACCGCCCCTCCATCCTGCTGCTGGACGAACCGTTCGGCGCGCTTGATGCGCTGACCCGCGCCGCGCTGCAGACGGAGCTGCAGCGCATCTGGCAGGCGGAGGGCATCACCACCATCCTGGTCACGCACGACGTGGCGGAGGCGGTCTACCTGGGCGACCGCGTGGTGGTGATGCAGCCCTCGCCCGGCCGCATCCGGCGCGTCCTGCCCGTGCCGCTGCCCCACCCGCGCGACCGCGCCGATCCCCGGTTGGCAGACCTGGAGCGGAACGTGCTGGATGAATTGGCCGGCTTGGCCTGACACGGCGGACATCGCCATCGGGCCGGCGGGGATTATGGCTGGCGAATTGAGAGCCGACCGGGCCATCGGCGGGCGGGATCGCGGCCGTGGCCGTGTCCGTCGTCGGGGGTAAGAGTGTTGAACGAAGGCGCGATGGCTCGGGTCGCTTCACTCACGATCGGGGTCGCCTCTGACGATCGATCAAGCTCTCGCAGCCATTCACGCAAACCTCAGGCTGACACGTCGTCGCCCAAATGCCCGGCATGACCGACGGGCCGGGCCCGGTCAGGCCGCGCATTCGTCCGTCCACACCCGAAAACCCACCAAGGTGTTCGGCCCGAACGTATGGGTCAGCGGCACATCCGCGGCGTCGCGGCCCTGGGCGATCAGCACGCGGCCGAGCCGCGGCGCGTTGTTGCGCGGATCGAACACCCACCAGCGGCCGCCAAGACAGACCTCCATCCACGCCGCGAAATCCATGGGCGCGTAAGGGGGCGGCAGGCCGATGTCGCTGACGTATCCCGTGCAATATCGCGCGGGAATGTTCATGCACCGGCAGAACGTGATCGCAAGGTGCGTGTAGTCCCGGCAGACGCCGCGGCGCTCGGCGTAGGTCTCGGCGGCGGTCCGGGTGGCGCGGGAATGCTCGTAGCCGAACGCCACATGCCGGTGGACGAAATCGCAGATCGCCTGCACGCGCGCCCAGCCGGGCGGCGTCCCGCTGAACAGCCGCCAAGCCTCCTCCGACAGGAGGTCGGTTTCGCAGTAGCGGCTGCCGAGGAGGAACAGGAGCGTGTCCTACGGCAGATCCTCGACCCGACTCTGGACGGCGCCCGGTTCGACGGGGTCGGGCTGCCCGGCGT
>NZ_DASPMG010000126.1:0-5001 GCF_035627195.1 Azospirillum sp. | reverse complement strand
CTGCGCCGATTCCGCCGTGCTGTTGTACTTGTTGTAGAACCGGATGACCGTCTCCAGGTCCTTGAAGGCGCCGTTGTGCATGTAGGGGCCGGTGACGGCGACGTTGCGCAGGGTCGGCGTCTTGTATTTGCCGTCCTGCGTGCCGGCCTTCGCCTTCGGGTTCTCCATCAGGCCATGGTCGACGAAGCGCTTGCCCTTGCCGTTGGCGGCGCGCAGCTCCGCGTTCACCGGCACGCCGATGTTGTGGAACTCGTAGTTGGTGAAGGTCTCCTTCTCCGCCGCCGGCATGGGCTTCAGCTGGTGGCAGAGGTTGCAGTTGGTGAACTGCGTGGAGAAGAACAGGGTCATGCCCAGGTCCTCCTCCGGCGTCATCTTGTATTCGCCGCGCAGGTGGCGGTCGTACTTGGAGTCGAAGGGCGCGAACAGGTCGGTCTGCTCGAAGCGCGCGATGCTCTCGGTCATCGCGTCGTACGCCTTGTCGGCGGTGTCCAGCACGCCGGCGCCGAACAGCGCCGGGAAGGCGCGGACGTAGGCCGGGTTCTCCTTCAGCCGCTCCAGCACGTGCGCCTTGGACGGCATGGCCATCTCGCCGGGATTCAGCGGCGGGCCGCCGGCCTGCTCCTTCAGGTCCGCCGCGCGGCCGTCGTGGAACTGGCCGCCCACCGCCTTGCCCTTGGTGATGCCGAAGGCCGGGCTGAAGCGCGCGTAGGACGCCGTCGGCGCGTTGCGGTCGCCCAGCGACTTGCCGTCCGCGCCCAGCGAGGCGGCCCCCCCGCGCGGGTCGGCGAAGCCGAAGTCCGGGCTGTGGCAGGTGGCGCAGGACTGCGTGCGGTTGATGGACAGGTTGGTGTCGAAGTACAGCGCCTCGCCCAGCGCCTCCACCGTCTTCAGCTCGTCCGTCTTCATCTCGCCCGGTTGCCCCAGCGCGGCGCCGGATGCGGCGACGATCACGAAGCTGGCGGCGGCGAGGAAACCCAGGCGGCGGGACGGCGCGGCGGACATGGCGGAGGCTCCGATGGGCGGCCGAACGGCATAGACCGATGGCCCGAACGAGCCGGACCCTGCACCAAGAGCCCCCATCCCGCAATGATAATCATTATCACCTGGGTGGGACCCATGGTCGCTACCCCTTTCGCGCACGGCCTGCGCATGGCCCCGCGCGCGGCTCGCCGCCGGCCGTCCTTGACCGCAACGCACACACGGCTAATATCCGGCGCCATGACATTCATGTGGCGGGTCCCGTCGCGCCAAGCGCGAATTACCGGCCCGGCTCTCTGAGGAGGGCCGGGGCGCCGTTTCCGTGTGTGCAGTCGGGCGGCCGGAGTGCCGCCGCCCGGTGGTCTTGTCCCTTAGGATTCCCGATGACCCGCGACTACAAATCGACCGTCTTCCTGCCGCGCACCGACTTCCCCATGCGCGGCGGCCTGCCGCAGAAGGAGCCCGAGCTGCTGAAGCGCTGGGCCGACATGGACCTGTTCCAGCGCCTGCGCGACACGTCCAAGGGGCGGGAAAAGTTCATCCTGCACGACGGTCCGCCGTACGCGAACGGCAACATCCACATCGGCCACGCGCTGAACAAGATCCTGAAGGACGTGATCGTGCGGTCCCGGCAGATGCTGGGCACCGACGCCAACTACGTCCCCGGCTGGGACTGCCACGGCCTGCCGATCGAGTGGAAGATCGAGGAGAAGTACCGGGCCGAGGGCAAGGACAAGGACCAGGTTCCGATCACCCAGTTCCGCGCGGAATGCCGCGAGTTCGCCCAGCACTGGGTGGACGTGCAGGCGACCGAGTTCAAGCGCCTGGGCGTGGAGGGCGACTGGAAGCGCCCGTACCTGACCATGACGCTGCCGGCCGAGGCGCAGATCGTCCGCGAGATCCACAAGTTCGCCATGAACGGCGGCCTCTATAAGGGCGCCAAGCCGGTGATGTGGTCGGTGGTCGAGAAGACCGCGCTGGCGGATGCCGAGATCGAGTACCACGACCACACCTCCACCACCGTGTTCGCCAAGTTCGCGGTGTGGGGCTCCGGCACGCCGGAGGTGGACGAGGCGAAGATCGTCATCTGGACGACCACGCCCTGGACCCTGCCCGGCAACCGCGCGCTGGCCTACGGCGAGGAGATCGAATACGCCGTCTTCAAGGTGACGGCGGTGGAGGAAGGCAGCCTCGCCACGGTGGGCGAGCGCCTCGTCGTCGCCACGGCGCTGGCCGAGGGCGTCGCCAAGGAAGCCAAGATCACCGAGTGGAAGCAGCTGCACCGCTTCCCCGGCTCGCGGCTGGCCGGCACCTTCTGCCACCACCCGCTGAGCGGCAAGGGGTACGAGTTCCGCGTGCCGATGCTGCCCGGCGACTTCGTCACCACCGACGCCGGCACCGGCTTCGTGCACATCGCCCCCGGCCACGGCGAGGACGACTTCCACCTGGGTCAGGCCAACGGCATCGAGGTGCCGCAGACGGTGGGCGAGGACGGCCGCTACTACGACCACGTGCCGCTGTTCGCGGGCCTGCGCGTCTACACCGACGAGGGCAAGCCGGGCGAGGCCAATGGCGCCGTGCTGAAGGCGTTCGCGGAGGCCGGCGCGTTGCTGGCGAAGGGCCGGATCAAGCACAGCTACCCGCACTCCTGGCGGTCCAAGGCGCCGCTGATCTTCCGCACCACGCCGCAGTGGTTCATCTCCATGGAGACGAACGAGCTGCGTCAGGTGGCGCTGAAGGCCATCGGCGACACGCGCTGGGTGCCGCCGCAGGGCGAGAACCGCATCCGCGCCATGATCGAGCAGCGCCCGGACTGGTGCATCAGCCGCCAGCGCGCCTGGGGCGTGCCCATCGCGCTGTTCGTGCGCAAGTCGGACGGCCAGATCCTGCGCGACCCCGCGGTGTTCGAGCGCATCGCGGCGGTGTTCGAGCAGGAAGGGTCGGATGCGTGGTTCGCCCGCGACCCGCAGGACTTCCTGGGCAATGCCTACGCCGCCGCCGACTTCGAGCAGGTGAAGGACATCGTCGACGTGTGGTTCGAGTCCGGCTCGACCCACTCCTTCGTGCTGGAGCAGCGGCCGGAGCTGAAATGGCCGGCGTCGCTGTACCTGGAAGGCTCCGACCAGCACCGCGGCTGGTTCCACTCCTCGCTGCTGGAAAGCTGCGGCACGCGCGGCCGGGCGCCGTACGACGCGGTGCTGACGCACGGCTTCACGCTGGACGAGCAGGGCCGCAAGATGTCCAAGTCGCTGGGCAACGTGGTGGCCCCGCAGGAGGTCTGCGACAAGTACGGCGCCGACATCCTGCGCCTGTGGGTGGTCGGCACCGACTACACCGAGGACCAGCGCATCGGCCCGGAGATCCTGAAGTACCAGGCCGACCTCTACCGCCGCCTGCGCAACACGCTGCGCTACCTGCTGGGTGCGCTCGCCGACTATTCGGACGCCGAGCGCATCGCGGTGGCCGAGATGCCGGAGCTGGAGCGCTGGGTCCTGCACCGCCTGCACGAGTTGGACAAGCACGTGCGCGGCGAGATCGAGGCGTACGACTTTCACGGCCTTTACCGCGCGCTGCACGACTTCTGCGCGGTGGACCTGTCGGCCTTCTACTTCGACGTCCGCAAGGACAGCCTGTACTGCGACCGGGTCGATTCCGTCCGCCGCCGCTCCGTGCGCACGGTGATGGAGCACCTGCTGTCGTGCCTGACCGCGTGGTTCGCCCCGGTGCTGTGCTTCACCGCCGAGGAGGCGTGGCTGGCCCGGCCGGAGGGCCTGCAGTCGGGCGACGGCTGGACCGAGGAGAGCGTGCACCTGCGCGTCTTCCCCGACATCCCGGCGTCCTGGCAGGACGAGGCCCTGGCCGAGAAGTGGGGCAAGATCCGCGACGTGCGCCGCGTGGTGACGGGTGCGCTGGAGCTGGAGCGGGCCAACAAGAAGATCGGCTCCTCCCTGCAGGCCGAGCCCACCGTCTACATCGACGGCGCCACCAAGGCGCTGCTGGACGGCGTGGACTTCGCCGACGTCTGCATCACCTCGCAGATCGAACTGGTCGAGGGTGCGGCGCCGGAGGGTGCCTTCACGCTGCCCGACGTGGCCGGCATCGCGGTGGCGCCCGGCCTCGCCGACGGTGAGAAGTGTGAGCGCTGCTGGAAGGTGCTGCCCGAGGTGGGCACCGTCGCCGACCACCCGACGCTGTGCACCCGCTGCGCCGACGCGGTGGGGTGATCAACCACATCCCCTCTCCCCCCTGGGGAGAGGGTCAGGGTGAGGGGGGCCACGGGGGACGGGTACGTCCGGCAGATGCCGGCCCCCCTCTCCCCAGCCCTCTCCCCAGGGGAGACGGAGAAGCATGTCCACCACCTTCGCACGCCAGGAACGGTCCTACCTCGGCCTCGGGCTGGCGGTCGCGGCCCTGGTCGTGATCCTCGACCAGGTCAGCAAATGGTGGATCCTGTCCATCATGCAGCCGCCGCACGTCATCGAGGTGCTGCCGTTCTTCAACCTCGTGCTGGTGTGGAACCAGGGCGTCAGCTTCGGCCTGTTCTCGCACGAGGCGGAAATCATGCCCTATGTGCTGAGCGCCGTGGCGCTGGGCATCGCGGGCGTGCTGCTGACGTGGCTGCGGCGCGCCGACCGCTGGTTCGTGGCGCTGGCGCTGGGCATGGTGATCGGCGGCGCCATCGGCAACATCGTCGACCGGCTGCGCTTCGGCGCCGTGGTCGACTTCCTGGACGTGCACGCGATGGGGTGGCATTTCTGGGTCTTCAACATCGCCGACAGCGGGATCAGCGTGGGAGTGGCGCTGCTCGTCATCGATGGGTTGTTCAACACCCCTGAAAAGTCGTAATACATCACCCGACGGAGCCGCACCCGAGATGCACTCGGCCGCGCGGCGGTGACTGACGACGGGACCAACGAGCCGTGCACAGCAAGCTTACTGCCTCATCGACCCCGCGGCGCCGCCTCGCCGCGCCCCTCATGGGACTGGCGCTCGCCGCGCTGGCGGTCTCCGGATGCTCCGACG
>NZ_DASPMG010000125.1:0-57861 GCF_035627195.1 Azospirillum sp. | reverse complement strand
CTCATTCAGGGATTTTTTAATCTTGGACGCGGATTTTGACCTGTTCGGCAACCCATGGATCGACGCACCCGTTCGGCGCGGCCGGCCGCCGCATGTCGTCACGGTCAGAACCCGCAACAGAGTCAGCATGTTGCTGGCGCTCGGCTGGTCGACGCCGCGGATTTCCTCGACGCTCGGCGTCACGCTGCCGACGTTGCGCAAGCATTATTTTTATGAGCTGCGTCAGCAGGAGGTCGCGCGCGATCGGCTGGAACTGCGGCGCCTCGAGCTTGCATGGGAACTCGCCGAGAGCGGCAACGTCGGCGCGCTGAAGGAATTCGGCAAGCTGATGGAACGCAACGACCGGATGGAAGCCGAACGCGAGATGGCGGCCGGCCGCGACAAGACGCAGCCGACTGCCGGCAAGAAGGTGGTCGCCGCTCAGATCGCGATGGACGCCGACGCCGACCTGATGGCCGAGCTCGACGAGGAAGCCGCGTCGCAGAATGCCGTCCACTGATCTTCCGCGCTTCGCCTGTCCGGACTGGTGGCACCGGATCCAGCGCGGACAGACACCAATGGCCCATGTGCCGTTGAATGCCGCCAAGGCCGCGAAGGCGCTGGCGTTCTTCAATCGCCTCAGGCTTCCCGATGTCCCCGGCAACCCGCCGATGTCGGAAGCCTGCGGCGACTGGTTCCGCGACATCCTGTGTGCGTTCCTGGCGAGCGAGGATCCCGAGACGAAGCGGCGCCTGGTGTGGGAGCTGCTGTGCATGGTGCCGAAGAAGAATTCGAAGACCACCAACGTCGCAGCGCTCGGCCTTACAGCGCTTTACATGGAAGACGCGCCCAACCGGCAGATGCTTCTGGTCGGTCCGAGCCAGAACATCTCGGAGCGATGCTTCGAGCAGGCGCAGGGCATGATCCGGCTCGATGAGCGGCTGAACAAGATCTTCAAGGTGCAGGATCACCTGAAGTGCATCACGCGGCGCAAGACCGGCACCAAGCTCGATGTCAAGACCTTCGACACCACGATCGTCACCGGCGAGATCCCGATCCTGACCATCCTCGATGAGTTGCACGAGCTCGGCAAGAAAGCGAAGGCCGCGGCCGTAATGCAGCAGATCCGGGGCGGTGGCATCACGATGCAGGGCGGTCAGGTGCTGATGATCACCACTCAGTCGGACGAGAGGCCGGATGGAATCTGGGCCAACGAGCTTTCGAAGGCCCGCAATATTCGTGACGGCACCGGCGGACCCAATCCAATCCTGCTACCGGTGTTGTACGAGTATCCGCCGGAGCTGCAGCGCGACCAGGACTACTGGCGCGATCCGCAAAACTGGCCGCTGATTTTGCCGAACCTTGGGCGCTCGATCGACCCGCAGCGCCTGATCGACGATTACCAGAACAACGGCAAGATCAACGCCGAGGCCGAGCAGATCTGGGCCAGCCAGCACCTGAACATAGAAATCGGTGTGGGCATCACCAACGACACCTGGCGCGGTGCCGACTTCTGGGAAGCCGCGGCCGATCCGACGCTAACGCTGGAGTCGCTGCTGGCGCGCTCCGAGGTGGTGACGATCGGCGCCGATGGCGGCGGCCTCGACGATCTGCTCGCACTCGCGGTGATCGGCCGCGACCGCTCGACGCGCGAGTGGCTGTCATGGTGCCACGCGTTTGCCGATCCGAAGGTGCTGGAGCGACGCAAGTCGATCGCGCCGTCGCTACTGCGTTTCAAGGACGAGGGCTCGCTGACTATCGGTGACGGCGCCGCGCGCCACGCCCGCTTCGTCGAACTGGTGCGCCAGGTGGTGGCCTCCGGGCTGTTGTCGAAGAAGGATGCCGCTGGCGTCGATCCGAACAATGCGGCGGCCGTGTTCGAAGCACTGGCCGAGGGTGGCATCGCACCCGAACAGATCAGGCGCCTGCTGCAGGGCCCGGCGTTGGCGCCGGCGATGTACGGGCTGGAACTGAAGCTCGATGACGGCACGTTCTGGCATGCCGAGCAAGCACTGATGGATTGGGTGATGGGCAACGCCAAGGTCGAGCCGCGCGGCAACCATCTTATGATCACAAAGCAGATCTCCGGCCGCGCCAAGATAGATCCTTTGATCGCACTGTTCGAGGCCGCGATCCTGATGAGCTGGAATCCATCACCTCAAATCGTCGCCGACGTCGCGGCGATGGTCGCCTGACGGAGAGACGACGATGAACATGATCTTCAAGACCGTCGCGAGCGACGGCGGCCTCGAGTTCGTTCTGTCCGACGAGACGGTCGACCGCTACGGCGATATCATCATGGCCGCCGGCTGGGTGCTGACGAATTTCAAGAAGAACCCCATCGCGCTGTTCGGTCATTCGAACGGCTTTCCGATCGGCACCTGGACCGATGTCCGCGTCGAGGGCAACAAGCTGGTTGCGAAGCTGAAGCTTGCCGCCCGCGGCACCAGCGCTCGCATCGACGAGCTGATCAGCCTGGTCGAGCAGGGCGTGCTGCGCGCGGTATCGGTCGGCTTCATTCCGATCAAGTCCGAGCCGATCAATCCGGATCGGCCCTACGGACCACAGCGCTACACCAAGCAGGAGCTGCTGGAGACATCGCTGGTGTCCGTGCCGGCAAATCCGTCGGCGCTGACCCTGGCGAAGCAGCTCAACATCTCTTCCGAAACCATGTCCCTGGCCTTTGGCGAGCATGCCGAAGTGAGGCGAAAGGACGTGTCCAACACCGGCGAGCATGCCGCATCACCTCCTGCCACAAAGGCACCCATCACCATGAAGACCCTTTCCCAGCGCATCGAGGATGCGCAGACGGCCCTCGTTGCCAAGAAGGACAAGCTGTCCGAACTGACCGGCGCGGACACGCTGGACGAAACCGCGATCGGTGAACTGACCAGCCAAATCGACGCCGAAGAGAAGACGGTTGCCACGCTCAAGGCGGCGGAAGCGAAGATCGGCGCCGGCGCCGTCCGCGATACGCCGACCGTTCCGGCCCAGGCGCGCAAGCCGCTGGGTCACCAGGAAAAGAACGGCATGGACCTGCTGGTCAAGGCGCTGGTCGTTCGCGGCACGGCGCACTTCGGTGGCATGTCGATCGAGAAAGCGCTCGAAGCGCGCTACCCAGGCCATGAGGCGGTCGGCATCATCGCCAAGGCCGATCAGACGATCGGCACCACCACGGGCTCGCATTGGGCGGACGACCTGGTGCAGACTGCGTATCTGGGCTTCATCGAGGCGCTGGCCGGGCATTCGATTTTCCCGGATCTGCTCGGCCGTGGTTTGTCGCTGACGTTCGATCGCTGGGGCACGCTGACGATGCCGCGCCGCACGGCCGGCGGAGCCGGTGGCGGATTCGTCGCCGAAGGTGCGCCGATCCGCGTCGGCAAGATCACCACCGCCTCCGCAAGCCTGACCCCGAAGAAGATGGGCGTGATCGTCGCGTTCTCCAAGGAGCTCGCCAAGCGCTCGACGCCCGCGATCGAGGGCATCGTTCGCCAGGCGATCCTCGAGGACACCGCGGCCATCCTCGATCCGATCCTGCTGGACGCGACCGCGGCCTCGACCGCGCGGCCGGCGGGCCTCCTCAATGGCGTGGCGGCGGTCGGCGTCGGATTTGCCGGCGGCGACTACCAGGCGGTGAAGGAGGATATCAAGGCGCTGGTGGCGCCGTTCCACACCGCCAACGCCGCGGACGGCATCGTGGTGCTGATGAACCCGACGCAGGGCCTCAACATGTCGCTGATGGACGGCCCGGTGGGCGACCCGAACTGGATGCAGCGCATCAAGGATCGCGTCAGCTTCATCGAGTCGACCAACGTGCCGGCCGGTCGCCTGATCGCGATCCGCGCCTCGGACTTCGCGGGCGCCGGCGGCGATCCGGACTTCGATGTGTCGGAGCAGGCGACTATTCACATGGAGGATACCACTCCTCTCGAAATTGTCAGCGGCACCGGCCCCACCACAGCCGATCCGGTCCGCTCGCTGTGGCAGACCGCCAGCGTCGGCGTCCGCATGCTGATGGACGTCAGCTGGACCATGCGACGCGACGGTATGGTTTCCTGGGTGAACGGCACCAGCTGGTAATTCGGCGAGACGCACAAGACTGGAAAGCCCCCGGCTTCGGTCGGGGGCTTTTTCGTTTCCAAGGGTAAGGGGTGGGTCATTCGAAGGAGGCTAGTGATCATGAAGATCGGAAACATGTATCGTCTGATGGACGGTACCCAGGCGGATCCGGACGATTGTGCCAAGGGCGAGGATGGTATCCTGCGCCACAGGAGCGGCGTCAAGGTCGCGATCGACGGCGAGGGAAAGCCGGAGACCATCGCCGGCGGCGCCGCCACCAATGAGATGGCCGCGCACGCCGGCAAGCCGGATGGCGAACAGAAGCCCGCGCGGTCGTCCGACGAAGGCAATGTCGATCGCGATCCCTTGCTGCTGCAGACCGACGTGCTCGGGCTCGGCGATCAGCAGAAGACGAACGACGCCGCGTTGCAGCCGGAAGCAGACGCCAACAAGGCCGGTGATGGCGAGCAGAAGCCGGCACTCGAGGGTGACAAGACACCCGCCGCCCCTACGTGACGCCGGCCGGCGAGCGGCTTGACCGCCATCTCGGTCAAGCCATCGCCGAGCTGTCCGGCCGCGAAAACGAAAAGGATGACAGGATGCGCGGAATTCAGCGGCTGGCGAACGCGGCCGGCAATCTGATGAAGCAGGCCGACGCCGAAGCCGATGCGGCGGCGGCCGAACTCGAGGCGGCCTACGCCGAGCAGGCGGATGTGGCGAGGAAATACTCCGCCTTCGCCAAGGATGTCGCCGCCGCCGCCAAGGAGGCGCGCGACAATCTGAGCCAGATCTCGAACATCCCTTTGCCGGAATCCGAAGGCTCCGAGCCGCCAAAGGAATAATCGTCTTCCACTTCGCGTGAGGCCGCGTGGCCCGGTGCAGCGATGCGCCGGGCTTTTTCGTCAACAGGGGTAGAGGGCTATTCCTCCATAACGAAAGGTAAACCCATGGCTCTGCGCAGGTTCCCGGTTTCGGTCACCACCGCTGCTGACGGCAGCGCGACCGCCTATTCGCCCTACATCTCGGGCTATATCCACGAGATCCATTACATCAAGACCGACTTTGCCGACGGCGTCGATTTCGCGATCACGGCGGAAGCGACCGGCGAGAACATCTGGACCCAGAGCGACGTCAACGCGGCCGCTGTGAAGGCCCCGCGCCAGGCGACGCATTCGACCGTCGGTGTCGCGGCGCTGTATGCGGCCGGCGGCGTCGCCGTCAACGACCGCATCGCGCTCGGCCGCGACCGCGTGAAGATCGTGATCGCGCAAGGCGGCAACGCCAAGAGCGGCGCGTTCCATATCGTGGTCGACGACGCCAGGTAGGTCGACGGACAACGCCAGCCTGCGCCGACCTGGCGCGGGCTGCGCGCTTCAAGCGCCTTCAGTTCTTCATCTAGAAGCGGGACCTGATCGATGGCCACGGAAATCCTAGCGGTCGGTACCACGGCTGCAAGTTCGAGCGACGTGACGGTCGCTGATGGATCGACACTCACCGTCTGCCTGAAGGATGCGGCGGGACCGGGCGTCGGCAACGCCAGGGTCGAGATCCAGCTCAAGGATGACGCCGGCGAATATTTTACGGTCGCGACCCTGACCGGCAGCAGATCGAGCCTCGTCATCGTCGGCGCCGGCACGTATCGCTTCAGCCGTTCCGCCGGAGCGGCGGCATGCGGGGTGTTCAGTGGTTAATCTTTTCCGGCCGCTCATGCAGCCGATCACCACGCGCCTGGTCCGCCAGCTGACCGACGAACTCACCCAGGCCGATGTCGAGGCGGCGAGCGGGGGAGGGGGTGGCAGCGATGAACTCCTGGCTGACACCGGGCAGCCGATCCTGGCGGACACCGGTCAACCTATTTTGGTGCAATGACATGAAGAAGCATTTCGCAGGGGTATTGATTGCGCTGACACTGTTTGCGTCGGCCGCGGTCGCGCAGACCATCAATAATCTTGGTGCCGGCCGTGGTTCCGTTATCGGTGCCGACTTGTTTCCGTCCTATCAAGGCGCCAATCCTGCCGTGCGGCCTTCGGCGGCTCAGATAGCGGCATATGTTTACAGCCTCGCTTCAGGCGATCTCACGGCCAACGGCACGGGTACCCACACCCTTGCGACGGTCAACAGCAACGTCGGATCGTTCGGCAGCGCGACGCAGTGCACCAGCATCACCGTCAACGCCAAGGGCTTGATCACTGCCGCGTCCCAAGCTGCTTGTACGCCGGCAATGTCCAGCGTGACGGGCCGCGCGACGCTTGCGCAGCTGCCGCAGGGTATCGCCAACTCGATCTGGATCAATCCGACCGGATCGACGGCGGATATGCAGAACGTAGCCGTTCCTGCATGCGCCAATGACGGGACGCATGCGCTCGTCTATGTCAACGGCTCCGGGCTGGCGTGCGCCACGCTGACGGGCGGTGGGGCGGCCTCCGCTGTGCCCAGCGTGCAGACCGGCACGAACTACGCCTTCCAGGGCACTGACCTCACCAAGATCATCTACCTCAGCAATGCCGCGCCACAGGCGCCGACGATTGCCCAGGCGGGTACCGGAAGCTTCACGAGCGGGTGGTACGCGACCGCCTGCAACATCGGGGCTGGCGCACAGACCATCACGCCGACGACCTCGACGATCGGCGGCGCCTCCACGTTCGTCCTCCCCGCCGGCAGCGCGGCGCGGCCGAATTGCGCCGGGATCGTTTCAGACGGCACGAACTATGTCGTCGTCCCCGATTTCGGCATGGACGCCTCGACCTTCTCTGCGGGCACGCTTGCTGCGGCCAGGGGCGGCGCAGGCACGATTAGCGGAGCACTGAAGGGCAACGGCTCCGGCGTCGTATCTCAGGCTGCCTGCGCCGATCTCAGCAACGGCACGGCGCTCTGCTCGACCACGCCGGGTACTGGCGTCGCGACGGCTGCCGCAGCCAACCTGTCGGCAGCCGGCGGCTTGAGCACGACGGTGGCCAGCGGGACCTCAGCCCTCGGCACGAGCGCGATATCCTCGGCCACCTGCGCAACGGTGGTCACGACTACCGCGACCAACACGGCCACGACGGACGTCATCTGGTGGGGCTTCAATGGCGATCCGACAGCAGTCACCGGCTATGTTCCGTTGGTCGCCGGCATGCTGACGATCATCGCCTATCCGTCAGCGAACAACGTGAATTTCAAGGTATGCAATAATACGTCGGGCTCGATCACGCCCGGCGCCATCACGCTCAACTGGCGGGTGGCACGCTGATGGACCGCCGCCGGTTTTTGAAAACAGCCGCCGGGCTTTTCGTCCCGGCAATCCCGGCCATCATCCGGCCTGATAAGGCGAGGGCCCAGGGTGGTATGGGACCGGGGCCAGGGACCGTCCACTCGACTGGTGGTGGTGGGCTCGGCCTGCAAACCAGCTGCACTGGCTTCTGGTCGTTCGAAACAGGCTCGTGGACAGACGACACTGCCAGCGCTACCACGCTCACAGCGACTGGCAGTCCAACGTCGACAAATACCGCGCCTGCTTTGGTTGGCAACTACCTCGCTCTTCCCGGTAGCGCTTATCTCACTGCCGCAAGCAACTCTAACATTGTCACGGCTGGCGGCTCATTCTCCGTGCAGATGTGGATTTACAGTCCCGGAAGTCCTGGATCGGTGGCGTTTGGCAAGGGTACTTCAGGATTTGGAAATGCAGAATGGTCTCTAGGATCACGTTTTTCTGGGTCTAATAAATGGTCGTTCTTCCACTACGACAGTTCATCAAACGTTACCAACGCAGATGACTCCGCGTCTATTACAAACAATGTATGGGTGCATCTAGTTGCTACATACGACAGCGCCACAAAGGGTCTGACCCTCTATAAGAATGGGGCATCAGTAGGAACGGCCACTGCTACAAACGCTGTTCAGTCCACGACAAATGAAATATCTATTGGTAGAGGCGCTTTCGGCGGCGCCGGTGTTGCGACGGGTTATCGCTTTGACCAGTGCGGATTTTGGAAAGGGCGTATTCTTTCTGCCGGCGATGTAACTTCTCTTTACAACAGTGGCGCGGGTCTTAGCTGGGCGGGAATGCTGTAATGAGAAATGTTGTCGCTGCTCTTATGCTGCTGTTGCTGCACGGCAGTGTCTATGCGGCGGTGGGTACGTTGGGAGGTCTAGGCGCCGACAATCGCGTTCAGGTAAGCCTCTCCACCTACGGTGGAGTCTGCGATGGAGTGACCGATGACACGGCAGCATTCCTCGCGTTCAAGGCGGCCTTTCAAGGCACGGCTCCGGTCCAGTTAAACCTTCCTGCTGGAACGTGTCTGATTAATCCGGCCGGTTCGGGGGACAATCAACTCATATTTGGAGGTGTAGCCGATCTGGTCGTTGCTGGGACCGGCGCAGCGACAACCTCAATCAAGCGCGCGTCTGGAGCCCTCATGATAGGAGGACGTGGGCAGGTTCAAGACAACGCGCACAGCCTCCGCACCGACGACGCGAATGCTGGTGATAGTTGCGTTATCATCAAGACTGCATCAGCGGTCACCGTATCCGCGATTGGCAACAACCTTCCTGCTCGTGCAACATTCACAGCGTCGTCATCCACGACCACAATGACAGTGACGGCGGTGGCGTCAGGGACCATCCTCCCCGGCGCTATCATCGGAAACCAAGACAGTAGCACGGGGTCGTTCAACACAATCCAGCCTTACGGCACCGCCGGGACGACCGGTGTCGGAGGAACTGGCACGTATGCGTTAAGCGTCTCCGCCACATTCTCATCCCAGACCGTCGTGACCAAGCCAGCATCATTTACCGCCAGTGTCGCTACCACAGGCGTCATGACCGTCTCGGCTGTTCAGGATGGCGCCCTCGCTGTCGGTATGTGGGTGTACCCAAATGGTGGCGGCCTTCAAGGTAACGCGGTCTCGATCCAGTCCCAGTTGACCGGTTCAGCAGGCGGCACTGGGACCTATCAACTCGACGTGCCTCCGCTCTCTACCGTCAGTAGCAGGCAGTTCCAAGGCAACGGCCAACCGCGAGTCACGCTTAATTCCACGGCGGGCCTGACATCTGGCGACACGCTTTACTTGACCGGCATCACATCGCGCGGCTTGCTCGCTCAGCGGACAAACGGCCTGCGTTGGATCAAGGTTATAAACGGTACGCAGATTGATATCTTCCAGAGCGACTACGATGGTTCCTATACCAGCGGCGGCACTGGCGGCGGCGATCGAACGTCGCTGACACCAGTCGGCTCTAAGGTCATGATGACCGGCTATGTGTTGCAGGCTTATTGGGCTGGGCCCTATGGTTTCCCCAGCAATAACCATTGGTTCGAATTTAAGACCGTCGCCAGCACAAACTCCGGCACGCATCAGGTATGCTTCGATACACCACTGGCAAACTCCTATAAGGCGGCTTGGCCGCAGTACAACACCGGCAACCTCTTTGAAGTCGATCCCGGCGGGCCTGCTACGCTCTATGCGCTGGACCCGCTGTGGGAGCAAACTGCTGTCTTCAAAGACTTCACCTTGGACATCCCAGGCCAGACATATTTTAACGGCCGGAGTGTCACCTTTGAAAATATAAAGATGGCCGGGGTTAACTGCGTCGCCCCGACGCAGAACGAAACGCACAACTGGATCAACGTTGACGCATCTACCTGCACCATCGAGACAGATAAGCTCGTCGGAAAATGGAATATAACCGGAGGATTGGTAGGACGAGTTCACGTCCAAAGCTCGTCTATGGACGAAATCAATCTAAGCGGGACAAGCATTCGGTCATGGCAAGGCAGCCCTAAAAAGCTAACCCTCACCAACTCTCCGATTTCGTGTCCTGGCTGTATTTCGACTGACGCTATATTCAAGATCGGGACAGATTCCTATGGCGCCTCGGACGAAACCATTTGCACCAATTGCAGCGTATCATCGCCGGGCGTCGTCACACGCGCTGGCGATACCGCTCCTGCGACTTTGTGGACCATGTCAGGCGGAGTCATCACGATCCCGAATGCCATTAGCACCGGCGCTGTGGGAGCGTTCGAGACGCAGACCCGGTACATCGTTCCGGGCAAATATATGTTCTGGGCGGGTAGCGGAGGCGGCGGCACGACTGCCCAAGCGGGACGTTCGTTCAAAGTCGTAGATGTGACGCAAGATTTGGTGAACACCTATGTTCAAACCAGCGAGGCGGGCGGCTTTCCAACGGGAGCATGGACAACAAACGGCCTCGGCGTCACACCACATCCAGCGCCAAAACTCACTATAACGAACCCAACAGGCGTAAATAGCATTACCCTTTTCGGTGGATGCGCAGCTCAATCGCCGATGTTCTCTTGTGCAAACCTTACCTATACAGGCGGCGCAGCAGGCACGACGGTTTCAACAAACGTCCCTACGATGTGGGGTGAACTGGACACCTTTACGTTCACCAACAACGTGCCGTACACTAACACGGGCTCCTTAAACTGGTCGATCACCCAGTTCGGCCAGATCAAGATGCTGCGCACGGACAACGTTCAGGTGGATTTCGGCACGGCAACGAGTTCAGGCGGAATGATAAATATGAAGCTTCCAGCGTCTGCCGGTGGCGGAACGCGCACGTTGACGCCATCCGGCGCAACAGGAACTCAGGTTGGTGACACGCTCACGGCTCCCTCAGCGGGGGCCGTCTTTGGTGGGTTTAATGCAGCGCCAATATTCTCCGCCAACACACCCAGCGACAGCCCACAGGTGACGGTGACGCTACGGACTAATCAGAACTTGCCGCCGTAGCTAGATCTTGCTCCGAAGTGACGCCAGCACCTCTTCCGGGGTTGATCCCATCACTCCGGTGATCTGCTCCCAGCGATTGCGAAACCATTTCCGATGCTTCTGCTCAGCATAGAAAAAGAAGCCGCCGAAGTTTTGCATGGCTACCCGGATTCTATATCCATCGGGCGCGGGAGGCGAGGCTCCATCGCAATAGGGGCCAGCGACCCACTCGCAATTCATCTTGCCACAAATAGTGCATGTACCCTGAGACATCGCCAACCTCGATTCGGTGCTGAAATTCACCATTGCCGATTAAGCCAATCGCTCGCGGATTCTTCGTCCTCTCGATATTCCCACTTTCCGTTGACCCGCCGCCGCCAGCATTGGCCTTGACCGAGAACGTCGGTCCAACCGCCGTCGACAGTGCGGCGAGGAAAGAACGGTGTGCGGCACTTGTGCCAAAGCGTTTCGTCCATCTATTAGAGCGCCTTTAATCGAGCGACCCATTGCGCATAAGCTTTCGGTCCAAGGTGGGTGCCGTCAACGGTAAATTCAGGCTTTAATCGGCCTTGTTCGTCGCCGATATCCAGAGTGATGACGGGCTTTCCAGGACAGCTATCCATAGCGATGCGGTTGATCTGGTCAATACGTCGGTTCGTCTCGACATTCGTTGACGGCGGCGCCAAAGTGATGACGATGGTCGGTTCCTTGCATGTGGTTTCCCACAGGCCGCGAAGCTTGTCGGCATCAAAACCGCGGGTGGCATCGTTTGTACCGGCCATGATGACGATACGCTTCGGGCGATAGGCTTGGGCCAGTTTTAGAAGCCCCGCGATCTGCTCGGTGATGAGACCATTCGAAGCGAGATTGATATTCCTGACGTCATCGAACCATTGCCCCCCGGCTGTGATGCTGTCGCGGATAAAAACGGTCGGGGGAGGGGATACCTTGGTCAGCCAGTGCGCCAGGGTCTGCCGGTAGGTATTCCGCAGGTGGCTGTCGCCACGGGCGCAAGCGCTAGCGCTAGTATCAGGACAAGGGCCTTCATCCCCCACCACTACCCCACGGTGCCGGTCCAATCTAGGTCTTGACCGGCCTTAATCTGCCTATCCCCACTCTCCCCAGGCCGCCTCCGGGCGGCTTTTTGCTGTGTAGGGGTAAGGGGCCCGTTTCATAGAAGGAAGCCTGACCGATGCAGGATACCTGGTACGTTCTGGAGGACGGCCGCAAGGTCGATCCCAACGAGGTGGCGCATGACGAATCCGGGGCGCTGGTGCGGCGTTGCGGTCGCTACGCGCGGGATGCGAACACTATCCCAAACTTTGGGCTGTCTTCCCGCACATCTACCCGACTGAACCCTAGCCCGGCGATGACTGACTTAAGCTCTGCAACAGTCGAGCCCTCTTTCGCCCAGAGGTGATACTCCATCACGAGATGCTTCACTGATTTCCACGTCTCGCGATCTTCGAATATCTGCCATTCAGCGCCCTCGCAATCGAGCTTGAGCAGATCGACGTTGCCAAGCTTGCCAACTGCACTGGCGAACGAAACTTGGTCGATCAGACCCGCAGCGTCAGGTTTGCTTACCGAGAACAGCGAGCCGTCCCCGGAGGTTTGGAGGGATATCTTGCCGGCCGTGAGTCCTACGGCTTCCGGGAAACAAGATGCGTCTATCTGCAGTCCGTGCGCGCGAAGGTTTGGCAGCACCGCTGCATTGGGCTCGTAACAGTGGATGGTAGCCCGTGGAAACCGATTCCGGGCAGCAATGGCAAAGAGGCCGATGTTGGCTCCGATGTCGAGGACAGTATTGGCGCTGGGCGCGCTTGCCAGGCGGTAGCAGTCCTCAAAGACGATCTTGTGGAACTCGTGTTCCTGGCGAGGCCGCTCATCGTTAGGAAGCTGGAGCCTTACGGGGCGCCCTCCAACCTTGATATGGCTTATGTCCGGCTGCCGGGCGTATAGAACGCCGAGGTTGGCCCACTTCGCGCGATATTTCAGGGACGAGGCAATTCTTTGGAGCATCCCCAACCCTCTACGCCACGTTTCCTCCGCAGGATAGGTCAGCAATTCAACCGTAAGGTCCAATCAGCCAGGCTGAAATCTTGTCCCCGTTCCCCACAGCCGCCTCCGGGCGGCTTTTTGCTGTCTAGGGGTAAGGGGCCCATTTCACAGAAGGAAGCCTGACCGATGCAGGATACCTGGTACGTTCTGGAAGACGGCCGAACCGTCGATCCATCCGAAGTAGCCCTGGATGAGGGCGGCGCCCTGGTGCATGCGAGCGGCGTTCCGGTCGCGATGCGCGCGCCTGGCGTTCCGCGCACCCGCGGGGTGGATCCCGCTGCCGAGCGCGCCAAGGCGGAAGCCGCGGCTCAGGCAGATGCCGACGCCAAGGCCAAGGCCGACGCTGCCAGCAAGGGTGGTGGTGGCGGCAAGGGCAAGGCCATGAAGGCCGACGACCAGCAGCAGCTGGGCTACAAGACCCGCGAAACCAAGGCGGATTGATCCCTTGCGCCTCCTGGACAGGATCCTGACCGGCCTGCGGCTGAAGGCGGTGCCCGCCGAGGGCGAGTACCGCCCCGGACCGTATTTGCTTGACGGTGGCTGGCTGTCGGCGACCGCCGGCAAGTTCATGAACTGGTGGCAGAAGGGCTACTCGCTCGACTACGGGCAGAGCGGGGCCATGGTCGAGGCCTGTGTGTCGGCCTATTCGCAGACGGTCGCGATGTGTCCGGGCGATCACTGGCGATCGACGGGTGATGGCGGCCGCGAACGCGTCACGAGCTCGGCGCTGTCGCGCATCATCCGCCGGCCGAACGACTACCAGTCGATGTCGGACCTGCTGCTCAACATGACGCGCCGGCTCTATTCCAAGGGCGAGGCGTTTGCCTATGCTGGGGTGCGTAACGATCGCAGCGAGATCGCTGAACTGCACTGGATGCGCGAGGGTCAGCCCTTGCTCGGCGCCGGCGGCGAGATCTTCTATGCGCTGTATGGCAACGAGATCGCCGAAAAGCGTTTTGACCTTTCACGACCGATTCCGGCGCGGGACGTGTTGCACATCCGCCTGCATACGCCGCGGCATCCCCTGAAGGGGGAAAGCCCGATCCTCGCGACCGCGCTGGAGATGATGTTCTCGGGTGCGGCGCTCAATCAGCAGATCACCTACTACCTCAATCAGTCGCGCCCGTCGTTCATGCTGGAAACCGACCAGCAGCTGACGGCGCAGCAGACGCAGGATCTGCGGCAGCGCTGGATCGACCAGACGACCGGCGAAAACGCCGGCAGCACGACGGTCCTGGCATGGGGACTGAAGGCCAAGCCGGCAACCCAGGCCGTGGGCGATACGATGCTGGCCGACATGCTGAAGATGTCGGACCAGAACGTGGCGCTGGCGTTTCGGATGCCGCTGCAGATTCTTGGCATCGGCGGCACCCCATTCGCGTCGACCGAGGCGCTGATGTCGTCCTGGCGGGCGATGGGGCTCGGCTTTGCGTTGAACCACATCGAGGAAGCGTTCGGCCTGCTGTTCCGGCTGAAGGGCTTTCCCGAGGAGTATGTTGAGTTCGACACCAACGCGCTGCTGCGTTCGTCCTTCAAGGAAATGCTCGACGCGCTGTCGAACGGCACCCGCCGCGTGATGGCGGTCAACGAAGCGCGGCGGTATCTCGACCTGCCGGCAAAAGCCGGTGGCGACGAAATCCTGGTGCAGCAGCAGGACATCCCGCTGAGCATGGCGGGCAAGGTCTCGGCGCCGGCGGCGAAACCGCCGGCCGGCGATACCGAAGATCCAGAGCAAGACAAGCCGGAGGCTGATGCGGATGGTAACGAGCGCGCGCGCCAACTCTTCCGATCGGCACATGCCCGCCACGCCGCTTGACATCCTCGCCGAGGAGCTCGGCGCCGTCGCGGGACGGATCGAACGCGAAGCGGGGCTTCGCATCGAGGCGGCGATCGCCGACCTGCGCCGGATCGACGCCGAGCGCGAGCTGCGCCTGGTCAATCTGGAGCGCGCGGTTGCCGATCGGCTGGCGTCGGTCAGGGATGGCGAGAGCGTGACGGTCGAGCAGCTCGCGCCTTTGGTCGACGATGTGGTCGCCAGGGCCGTGGCGGCGTTGCCGGCACCGAAGGACGGCGAGAGCGTCACGGTCGACGATGTGCGGCCGGTGATCGAGGATGCCGTCGGCAAGGCCGTAGCAGCCCTGCCGCCGGCAAAGGACGGCGACAGCGTCACGGTCGAGCAGTTGGCGCCACTGGTCGACGACGTGGTCGCGAAGGCGGTGGCGGCGCTGCCGGCGGCCAAGGACGGCGAGAGCGTAACGGTCGAGCAGCTCGCGCCTTTGGTCGAAGATGTAGTCGCCAAGGCAGTGGCGGCACTGCCCGTGCCGAAGGACGGCGACAGCGTCACGGTGGAGCAGCTCGCGCCACTGGTTGCAGAAACGGTCGAGAAGGCCGTGGCGGCGCTGCCGGCGCCGAAGGACGGCGAGAGCGTGACGGTTGAGCAGCTCGCGCCGCTGGTCGAGGACACAGTTGCCAAGGCCGTGGCGGCGCTGCCGGTGCCGAAGGACGGCGACAGCGTCACGATCGACGATGTACGGCCGCTGATCGACGAGGCGGTAGGCAAGGCCGTGGCCGCCCTGCCGGCGCCGAAGGATGGTGAGAGCGTCACGGTCGAGCAGCTGGCGCCGCTGGTCGATGATGTGGTCGCCAAGGCTGTGGCGGCCCTGCCGAAGCCGGAGAAGGGCGACAGGGGCGCGGACGGCAAGATGCCGGTGGTCCGCGCCTGGAGCGACCGGGTGCATTACGAGGGCGAGGTGGTGACGCTCGCCGGATCCACCTGGCAGGCTGCAAAGGATACCGGTCACGCGCCGCCGCATGCGGACTGGACCTGCATCGCAGCCGCCGGGCGTGATGGCCGAAGCCCGCGGGTGCGCGAGACCTTTGATGCCGGGGAGCAGGATTACCGCGAGCTCGACATCGTAGCCCTCGGCGGCGCGGCGTTCATCGCGCGCAAGGATAATCCGGGGCCGTGCCCGGGTGCGGGATGGCAGGTGATATCGACACAAGGCAAGACCGGAAAGCCGGGCGAACGCGGCGGGGTGGGGCCGCGCGGCGCGGCAGGGCCCGCGATCATCGAGATGGCGGTCGACGGGCAGGGGCTGCTGACACTGGTGAACGCCGACGGCTCCACAGTGGAATGCGATCTGTATCCCGTGCTGTCGAAACTCGTTCCGTGATCGTACTTCAAATCAGGTTGGTCATTTGATGGGCAGCACGCTGGTCGTTATCACACCGCCGGATGAACCGGTGCCGTCGGTTGAAGAGGTCAAGGCGCATCTGCGTCAGGATTTTGACGATGACGATGCCGATATCGAATCCAAGATCTGGGGTGCCATCACCGAGTTCGAGGATCCCGAACTCGGCTTCCTTGGGCGCTCGATGCTGCCGCGGCTGGTGGAGCTGCGGCTCGACGGTTTTTGCGGTTCGGAGATCGCGCTGCCGGGCGGGCCGCTTTTGACCGATCCGGATGCGGAGCCGGTGATCCTCTATGACGATGCCGATGGTGTCGAGCAGACGCTGGTCGGGACCGTCTATCGGATCGTCGACGGCGAGAACGCCAGCAAATGCCGCGTGCTGCTGAAGTCGGGCCAGAGCTGGCCGGTAGTGTCGGGCGAGGAACAGTGCATCCGGATCCGATATTGGGTCGGGTACCCCGCCAGCGACATCCGACTGAACAATTTCAAGTCGGCGGTGAAGCTGCATGTCGAGATGACGTTTGACGGGCCGACCGACGAGGAGCGGGCCCGGCTGAAAGATACGATCTACCGGCTGCTGCAGCCGTATCGGGTTTATCGCTGAAATCTTGCTTAACCCGCAACCTGAAAAGGAACGTCACAAATGACCGACATCGTGATCACCGCCGCCAACGTCGTTGCCTCACCGTCTGCAACGCGCGTCCATGGGACCGCGGGCGAGACGATTGCTCAAGGCAAGCTTTGCTATCTGGATCCGACGTCGCGTAAGTGGATGCTGGCGGATTCGAATTCAGCGACCGCCGCGGCACGCCAGGGTTCGCACGTTGCGCTGAATGCGGCTTCCCTCAATCAGCCGATCACGCTCGGTAAGGGAAAGATCACGATCGGCGCAACGCTAACGCCAGGGCTCGCCTACTACGGCAGTGACACCCCCGGGGGGATCTGCCCGATCGCCGATGTCGGCTCCGGCGAATACGTCAACCTGGTCGGCCTGGCGGACTCTGCCTCGGTGCTCGACGTCCAGCCGCACTATACCGCCGTCGCTAACTGACCCATGCCGCGGGCCCGCCAGCTGCGCGAGCGCGTCGCGTTCGAAAAGCGATCCGTCGTCTCCGACGGTTTCGGCAACGTGCGCGGCGAATTCGAGCAGCAGTTCGTCTGCGCGGCAGCGATCGTCGCCAAGTTCGGCGGCGAGGCGGTGACCGCGGCGCGGCTATCGGGTCAACAGCCGGTCGTGATCACCGTGAGGCAGGTCGGCGCGACCGCGGAGATTACGACCGACTGGCGCGCGCGCGATGTGCGAACCGGCGTGATCTATAACATCCGCTCGATCGCGGATCCGGATGCCGGCGGCCAATGGCTCGAGATGCTGTGCCAATCCGGGGTGGCGACGTGAAGAGCGTGACCATGCTGCGGGATTTCGACTACCGGCCGCGGGCCGGTGTCATCGTGGCGTATCGTGCCGGCCGGTCCTACCGGCGCGTTCCAGAGGCTGCGGTCAGGGCAATCGTTTCAGCGCAAGCGGGTGAGGTTACGGATGGCCGCGAGAACGAAGGGGCGCGATCGGCTGCTCACCAAGATGCGGGCGCTGCCGTCCGAGGTGCGCTCGGCGATCAAGCAGGCGCTGGCCGAGGGGGCTGACGAGATCACGGATATGCAGCGGCGCCTTGTTCCCAAGCAGAGTGGCGACCTGGCCAAAAGCATCGGGTCGACCTTCGGCAAATATCGGGCGGAAAACGCGAATGTGCGCGGCGTCAGCGCCTTTGCCGGTGCGGGCGATCCGGATCTCACGGTTACGATCCATGCCGGAGATGCGAAGGCTTACTATGCGTCGTTTGTCGAGTTCGGCACGGCGCCGCATGTCAATGGCGGCAAGTTCAAGGGAACGCAGCATCCCGGCACGGCGCCGCAGCCGTTTTTCTTTCCTGCCTATCGGGCGCTGCGCAAGCGGGTCAAATCGCGCATCACCAGGGCGACCAACCGGGCGGCGAAGAAAGTAGCTGGCAAATGAGTAGTGTTTCGCTCGAGCTGCAGGGGGCTATCGTCGCGCGCCTGGTCGGGTTTGCGCCGCTGACGGCGCTGATCGCTGATCGGGTCTATGACGCCGTGCCCGATGAGGCGGTTTTTCCCTACATTTCTGTGGGGCCGGATCAGATTGTTTCTGACGACGCGGAATGCCTGACGGCTTTCGAGGTGTTCCTGCAGCTCGACGCATGGTCGCGGACTGAGGGACGGGTCGAGGTCAAGCGTGTCGCCGAGGCAGTTCGCCTGGCGCTGCACGGCTTCGATCTGTCGCTAACAGACAACGCGTTGCTGTCGATCGAGCATCGGCAGACGCGGATCCTGCCGGATCCTGACGGTCAGACCAGCCATGCCGTCATCGAATTCGTCGCGCTGGTTGAGCAACCCTAACCCCGTTTTCACAAAAGGAGACTGCTGTCATGGCGCAACCGACAACCGCCAGGTTTGGAAAATTCCGCGTGCTGCTCGGCGACGACGCCGATCCGATTACCTATGCGTCGCCGTGCGGTTTCACGTCGAAATCGCTGACGCTGACCAAGGATCTGACCGACGTCAATCTGCCGGATTGCGACGATCCGGACGCAGTTGCCTGGGTTGGTCGCGACGCCGCGAGCCTGTCGGCTGCGGTCTCCGGCGAGGGTGTGCTGGCCGCGGAATCGGTCGAGGCCTGGCTCGATGGCTGGGAAAGCGTCGAGAGCATTCCGGTCAAGATCGAGGTCGAGTTTCCGGCCAAGACGATCACCTGGACCGGGCTGATGCATATCGCGACGTTTACCGCCGGCGCCGAACAGGGCGGGCGCGTGACCGCGAATATCGAAATGCAAAGCGACGGCGAGCTCGCGCGCACGGTTTCGCCGTGAGCCGCGACGCATCTCTGATGCTGGACTGGGCGGACGGAACCTATCGGTTCCGTCTGGGCTGGGGCGAGATCGCGCTGCTGCAGGAGGCCTGCGACGCCGGGCCGTTCGTGATCCTTGATCGCCTGCAGGCGAAAGTCTGCAGAATCGAGGAGATCTCAAACGTGCTGCGCTGTGGCCTGATCGGCGGCGGCCTGGCGCCTGTCGAGGCGCTGAAGAAAACGCGCACCTATGTCGAGGCGCGGCCGCCGGCGGAAAATCTGCTGCATGCGATCGCGGTGCTGTCTGCCGGCTGCTACGGCGCGCCAGAGGAGAGAATCGAAAAAAAATCAAGGGCTCCGCGTCGGGCGCGCGCGTCGACGATCTCCCACGAGGGAAAATCCGGTTCGGAGCCATCTACGGCGCCGGCGGCAAATTGAATTTGTCGCCGCAGCAGGTCGACGCGATGTCGATGTGGCAGTTTTTCGCGATGATATCCGGCCAGATCGAGATCGGGGATTCCCTGAGCCCGGCCGAGGCTGACGATCTCTGGGAATGGCTGCAATCAAAGGATTGATGTAAGTGGCAACCGATCTGGAGCGCCTGGTCGTCTCGCTCGAGGCGAACATTTCCAAGTATGAGAAATCGCTGGCGAAAGCGATGAGCGGGACCGACAAGGCCGCGCGCGGCATCGAGGATCGGTTCAAGAAAATCAATCCGGGTGTTGCGGACGGTTTTCTCAACTCGTTCAGCCGTGGCCTGGTTGGCGCGGCCGCCGGTGCCTTTGCGCTCGAGCAGTCGATCGTCGGTATCAGAAAAGCGATCGGCGAGGTCGACGACCTCGGCGATCTGTCGGAACGCGTTGGATTGTCGACTGATGCGATCCAGGCGTTGCGGCATACGCTCGGCCAGGCCGGCGGCGATGCCGAACTGGCCGACAAGGCTTTCGACAAGTTTTCCGATAGCGTCGCCGAGGCGGCGCTCGGTTCCGGCTACCTGATGAAGGTGTTCAACGCCAACGGCGTCGCGCTACGCGATAGCAGCGGCACCCTGCGCGACAACAGCGCGCTATTGGTTGATTTTGCCCGGCTGGTGACCAATGCGGCGACACCGCAGGAACGTCTGAAACTCGCAACCGATGCCTTCGGGCGCCAGGCGGGTCCGAAGATGGTCGGCACGCTCAAGGAGATCGCCGAGCAGGGCCTGCCGGCGCTGATCGAAAAGGCGAAAGAGGCGGGCGTGGTGCTCGATCAGGGCCTGATCGACAAGGCCGGCGAGCTCGACAAGGCGTTTCGCAAGCTCGAGGAGCGTACCGCGACCGCCTACAAAAGGATGTCGGTCGACTGGGGAGGGCCGGCGTTGCTCGAAACCTTCAAGGGGCTCGAGGTCGCGGTCAAGATGTTTGCGCTGAGCTTCGATCTGCTGGCATCGGGGCGCGTGCGCGAGGCGCTCGGCCTGATCAGCCGTTTCGAGGCGGCCAAGCAGCGCTTGACGGTCGGCGGCGGAAATGAGTTTTCGGCGGACGATGCGGCAAAATTCTATGACGCGGTCGGTATCAAGCCGCCGACGCGCGTCGAGGTCACCGGGAAAAAGACCAGGCTGCCGAGTGCCGCTGGCGATGACGCGGCAACAAGGGATGCGTTTCAGCGCGAGATCGATCAGACGCAAAAGCGCATTGCGGTCACCAATGTCGAGACCGAGACCATCGATCTCAACACGTTCGCCCGCGAGCGGGCGCGCAAGACCGTCGAGCTCGAGACCGCGGCTAAAGCAGCCAACAAGCAGGCTGGCCTCGACGCGACCAAGGTGACGGCCGAGCAGCGCCTGCAGATCGATGCGCTGGCCGAGGCTTACGCCAGGTCGAAGGTGGCGGCCGAGGAGGCGCATTCGCCGCTGCGAACGTTTGCGCGCGAGGCACGCGACACCGACAAGGCGCTGCAGGATGCGGCGCTGGGCGGGCTGCGCTCGTTTGAGGATGCCCTGGTCGGGATCGTGACCGGGACCGCGAGCGCGGCCGATGCCTTCACGGCGATGGCCAATGCGATCATCGCGGACCTGGCGCGGATTGCCATTCGCCAGGCGATCACGGGGCCGATCGCCGCGGCGCTCGGCGGTGGGGGCGGCGGCTTCAATCTCGGCAGTCTCTTCGGCGGCACCAGGGCGGCCGGCGGTCCGGTCGAGGCGGGCAAGGCATACGTCGTCGGCGAGAAGCGGCCGGAGCTGTTTGTTCCTAACCGCAGCGGGATGATCCTGCCGCGGGTTGGATCCGCGGCTGGCAGTCGCGGCCAGACATTTGCGCCGGTCTATCAGATCAACGCCGCCGGCGCCGACAGTGGAACGGTCGCCCGCATCCAGTCCGTGCTGGCACAGCATGCGCGCGCCATTGCCGGCCAGAACCGGGCTTTCACCAGTGCGCAGCGCATGCAGTCGACAGGGGTCGGTTGATGACGGTTCATTTCCCGCGACTGCTGCTGCGCGAGAAAAGCCACAGCTGGAATCTGGCCGGCGTCGCCGCGACGCCAGGCGATACGGCCAACAGTGTTTCCGTTCTGACGAGGAGCGACGGCGGCGGCTTTTGGAAATGCTCGATGTCGGACGTCAGTCTGTCGGGCGGACTGCCGGGCTCGCAGGGCAGGCAGCGGCAGCGGATCTCGACGCTGCTGTGGCGCGCGGTCCGGCAGATATGCAACGGCGGCGTGACGCCGATCATCGTCTGGCGCAATGACACGCTGTTCCGGCCGTGGCCGGCCGGCGTCTCGCAGACCGCCGGCATCGATATCGCGCACGCGGACGATACCCTGTTCGATGACGGAGCCGGATACTACCAGTCGGTGATCGATATCGAGGCGACGGACGCGGTGGACCTGCGCGCGACCAGTATGGATATCACGCTCAATTATGCCGGCGAACTGATCGGCGGCGAGTCGTTCTCGATCGCGCATGATACGATGGACTGGCGGCTTTACGAGATCGCGACCGTCGACATGACGTCGAGCACGACGGCGACCATCACGTTCAACCCGCCTTTGCGCGAGTCGATCGAGGCCGGGACGCCGCTGGAATTCGATCGGCCACGCTGCAGGATGCGGCTGGCAAATCCGGGATCGATGGATCTGAGCGTCGTGCCGTGGACCTTCAATTCGGCCAGTGTCGATTTCGTCGAGTCGGCATAGCCATGATCAATTTCAACGATGCCGAAATCGCGGCGCTGCAATCCGGCGTGCAGAACATCGCCGCGTTCTTCAGGCTCGATACCGACCCGGTAGTGCGGCTTTGGCTTGGCTTCGGCAATATCCGCGCGGCCAGCAATGTGTTCGATCCAGACGGCGCGGAATATGTCGGGTTCGGTGAGCTGCGCGACCTGCCGTCATTCAACCAGATCATGAACGGCGCGGCGCAGCGGGTCGAGTTCACGCTGTCGGGCGTTTCGGGCGAGGTGTTGCAGATCGCCGCCAACCAGGACGCCGACGAGGTCAAGGGCAAGCGGGTCGCGGTCGGCTTCGGCATCCTGTCCGGTGCGTGGCAGCTGCTCGGTCCGCCGCGCTGGCTGGCGACCTATCGCGCCGACCGGTTGTCGATCGACCAGCCGCCGGTCACCGATCCGCAGGCGTCGATCGTGCGGACCGTCACGCTGTCATGCGGATCGCTGCTGACGTCGCGGCGGCGGCCGAATTTTTCCTATTTCTCCGACCGCGACCAGCAGGCGCGCTCGCCCGGCGACGCGTTCTGCGAATTCACGGCGCGCTATGCCAACAACTTCAACAAGAAATGGCCGACATTCCCAGGTTGAAAAACTATCTCTCGTCGCTTGCCGGCCGGCGCTGGCAGCCGGGCGCGCTCGACTGCGGCGTGTTCATGGCCGATTGGGTGATGGCCGTTCGCGGCGTCGATCCGATCGCCGACGTGCGTGGCACCTATTCGAGCGAACGCGAGTTCCGCCGGATCCTGCGCCGCGAGGGCGGATTTGCCAGATCGTGCGCCAGGCGACTTGCGGCCGTCGGCTATGCGCCGACGCCGGCGCCGGCGGGCGGCGATATCGCCGTCGTGATGGCGCCGTATGCGGTTCGGCAGGGCCGGATCCTGCGCCGGCCGACCGGCGCGATCTGCGTTTCGGATCGCCTGCTGGCGGTGATCACGTCAGATCTTGGCATCGTCATTGCCGATCAGGATCGGCTGCCGCTGCTGGAGGCTTATCACCATGGCTGAAGCGGTAGGCCTTCTGATCATCAACGCCGTGGCGGCCGCCGGCGTCACTGGTCCGGCCGGCTTCGCCCTGGCGTCGACGACCGTTGTCGGCGTCGGGCTAACGACGATCGTCGGCAGTGCCGCGATCATCGGCGCGTCGATCGGGCTGCAATACGCGCTCAACGGCACGCCGGGGGCACCTCGGCCGGAGGATGGTTCGCAGGCAATCCGGCAGTCGATCCCGGCGCGGCAGCGCGGCTACGGCATTAACAGGCTCGCCGGCGCCTATATGTATTTCGAGGCCTCGGATTCCGGCGGGCCTCCCGCACAGTCCTATGACGTGATCGCGTTTCATTCCGGCAAGATCGATTCGCTGCTCGGCATGTATTTGAGCGACGATTCGATATCGACGATTCCTTCTGTTCTAAATGGCGGTTTGTCTGCCGGCGAAGTGCAAGGGCTATCGGATGGCTCTTATCAGATACCCTCCGGCGGCACAGGACACCCCGTGTTGATACAGATTCGGCTCGGGGACGCATCGCAAACGGCAATGTCGAGCATTGTGGGATGGGACAGCACACACCGCGGGGACGGCATTGCCTATGCCGGCATCATCTGTGCCGGCATCGGCGATCCATCGGAGCATAGCCGCATTTACCCACGAGGCCGTCCCGAATTGTCGGTGGTGGCGAACTGTTCGCCGATCTGGGATCCGCGCGACGGCGCGCAGAGTTTTGGCGATCCTTCGACGTGGGTGACGAAATCAAACCCGGTGCTCGAGCTGATCGATTACGTCACGCGCGAGGATGGCGGCATGGGGCAGGATCTCGACATTGTGTTTCCGCCGGACGTGCTGGCGCAATGGATGGTCGAGGCCGATCTGTGCGACGCGCTGGTCGAGGGCGCGCCGCGCTACGTCTCCGACGGCTGGTTTCGCTATGACACCTCGCCGGAGGACGTGATCAATTCGATCCTGTCGACCTGCGACGGCTGGCTGGCCGAGGCCGGCGACGGCACGCTGTCGCTGACGGTCGGGGTCTATCGCGAGCCGACCGAGCCGCCGCTGACCGAGCATGATATCGTCGGCGTCAGCCTGCACTGTGGCCAGGCTGATGAGCAGATCATTAACGTGCTCAATGTCAGTTTCACCGATCCGGCGCAGAAATTCGTCAGCGCCGCGCTCGATGACGTGCGCGACGAAATATCGATTTCCGAACTCGGCGCCGAGCGGCCGAAGCCGCTTTCGCTGACCTGGGTGCAGTCGGAAGCGCAGGCCGAGCGGCTGGCCGGCCGGGCGCTGCAGCGGCTCAACCCGCGCCGATCGGGCACGTTCACCACCAAACTGATCGGCCTGCGATACTTCGGCAAGCGCTGGGTCAAGGTGCAGTATCCGTTCCTCGCCGATCTCGAGGATTGCGTGGTCGAGATCCAGCCGTCGCCAACGATCGACCTTTTGACGGGCACCGTGCTGTTCTCCTGGATCCTGGTTGATCCCGCCGCTTTGGCGGAAATCTAAAAGCTTAAAAAGGAAGCGATCCCATGACTACTCCTGCGGGCGCCGATGTCTGGCGGCTCTACAATGTCGACGGCGTTCCGGCCAGCGGTCCGCATCGTCCGGTCAAGGCCGACGTCATCGCGTGGGCGGCTTCTCTCGAGGGTGAGGTTTCCGACGCCATGGCCGACGCCGCGGCGGCGGTGCTGGCCGCCGCGGCCGTAGCTCCGATCCCGAACGGGTTGATTTTGGCCGCAATGCCAAAGACGGCCACGGTCACGCTGACGCTTGGGAGTCCTGGAACCATCAATTGGACCGGCCACGGCCTGCCGGCTTACACGCCGCTCTTTCTGACCACTACAGGCGCGCTGCTGACCGGCCTGACGGCGGGGTCAATCGTTTATGTTACGGCGGGCGCGTCGCTGCAGACGAATTCGTTTCGGGTATCAAGCAGCATCGCAAACGCGATCGCTGGAACGTCGATCAATTTTACCGGCACGCAGTCCGGCACGCATACCGCATGGGCCAACTATTCGATTCCGTATCCCTACAAGGGGCATCGGCTCACCAGCATAATCAGCATTGCAGACAATGTCGGGCTGGTGGATAGCGTCGACAAAGTTTGGAATGTTATCGTGCTGCCGGCGGGAAACTGGCGCTGCTTGTGCCAGTCGGGCGTCATTCATAATACTGGAACAACGCCGGTGATCTCGCACATGCATTCAGACTTTGGGATCGGGACGACGAGCATCCAGACGTCGCCGGCCGGTGGTGCGACGACTGCGATGCATCTGACGAGCAATGATCCGAACGGCTGGATTTTCCCGAATATGGAGCGGGTTTTCAACCTGCCGAGTGGCGGTAACCTCAACGCGGTCATGCAAACGAATTTCACGGGCGGTGCCGGCGCTCTGCTTTGCTATGGCACGCTGGTTGCGGAATTATTCTAGAGGTCGCGACCGCGCGCCTGATCAGAAAAAGCTAATTCGTCCGGCGACCTCGCCGTAGCCAATCACCGTCAATGCAAGCGCGGTCAGGCAGCCAACCCAAAACAGCCAGCGCTTGCAGCCTTCGACTGCCTCTTCATGAGTCGGTTCGGGCTCGTCTGGATCTGGCGGCGTCTCTGCTGAAGACATGGCAGCGTTTTAGCACTGCAACTGTGCAGCGATCAACGTAAGATCGCGAGCGTAACCCGATATATATCAACGGTTGAGACAATTGGACTCAAACCATTGGAGAAATCCCCATGGCGCCGATTCCCTATGTCGGGAAGTGCTTCCCCACGGCTGCGCTGTTCCTCGATTACCTCGACGGCATCAAGTTCGGCGCCTGGCGTCCCCGTTTTGTCACCATGCACCATACCGGTGGCCCGAGCCTTGCCACCTGGAAGACCTACGCCCACGGCACCCGCAAGGTGCCGATCACGGATGCCGCGTGGATGAAGAACCTCTCCAGCTACTACGGCAACGAAATGGGCTGGAGCGCCGGCCCGCACTTCTTCTTTACGCCGGATAATTTCTGCGTGCTGTCGCTCCCCGAGAAGCGCGGCGTGCACGCCGTCTCCTTCAACGCCAATTCGTGGGGCGTCGAATGCGTCGGCAACTTCGACAGCGAGGCGTTCACGCCGGATCTCGCCGACCGCTACGCCGAGGGGATGGCCTGCCTGCATCTTTCGCTCGGCATCAGTCCTGACGGCTACGCCTTCAAGACCAGCGGGCTGCACTTCCATCGCGACGATCCGAAGACCACCAAAACCTGCCCGGGCCGCAAGGTCGACAAATTGAAGATGGTCGACCTGATCCGGCAGGCGATGGCGCGGCTGTCGGATAGCGGCGCGCACGAGGACGACGATCCGCCGCCGGCGGTGACGCCGAAGCCGGGTCGCATCGGCATCGTCAACGTCTCGGTCGATGACTTTCTCAACGTCCGCGACGAGCCCAGCGGCAAGTCGCCGGTGACCCGCGTGCTTCACAAGGGCGACACGGTGATGATCATCGGAGACACCAGGAACGGCGATACGCTCTGGTTCAAGATCGCCGGCGACGACTATGTCGCGGCGCGGTTTATCCAGGTGGCGTCGTGATCGTTCTTGCAAGCGTCGCGACACTGGCCGCGCTGGGATGGTCGTTCGTGGTGCTCTGGGCCAACGCCATGCGGTCGTCGCCTGGCAAGTTCCAAGGCGCCGGTCTGATCGCCGCCGCTTGGATCGGCACCGTCATTATGTGGCTGGCTTGGTGGTTCAGCTGAAGTAAACCGCCGCGCGACGGCATCGCGTAAACCCTCCCCAAACCCCAAAGGTAAAACCATGATGCGCTATGCTCGCGCGGCAATCGCTGCCGCGTATCTTTCCGTCGTCGCCGCCCCGATCGTGCCGGTGATGTTCCTCGCTCTCGCGGTCGCCCCGATCGCCGACGTCGCGATCGTTCATGCGGTTGCGTTCGCAGCCGACAGCGCCCCCGAAACGGTGGCGCAGGCCACCTCCGAGGCCAACAAGGTGGTGTGGGCCTGGGGTGCCACGGTCTCGGAGATCGCCTCCGCCGTCGCGTGGGTGCTGGTATCGCTGGCCATGGTGATGCTGCGCAAGCTGCCGGCAAACCTGGTTGCGATCTTCGGCAATGCCCGGGTCGAGCTGTTGATCGACAACGCAATCAACTACGGCCTTAATGCGGTTGCCGGCGCGGTCAAGGACAAGAAGCTCGAGGTCGATGTCGGCAACCAGGTGCTGCGCGAGGCGCTGCAGTATGCGATCGACAACGCGCCGGGCTGGCTCCAGTCCTGGGCCGGCGGGCCCGAGCAGATCGCCAAGAAGATCTGGGCCAAGCTCAACCTCGGCGACGGCGCGGACGCGGCCGTGCTCCCGGCCGTGGTCGACAGCGTCAAGCCAAGCTGATGCTGGCCTGGCTTGCGAGGAGCGGCCTGCTGGCGGTGCTCGCGCCGCTCCTCGAGGTATTCCTCAAGTCGCTCGGCGCGACCCTCAACGCCAGCCAGGCCGCCAAACGCGCCGAGCAGAACGCGCAGGATCTCGGGGAAGCCAAGGCCCATGTCGAGCAAGGCAACGTCACGATCTCGTCTCAAAAGGCTCAGCTCGAGGCGCAGGCCAACGCGCCGCGATCGGTCGAGGACGCCATCCGCAAGCTGGAAGGGGACGGCGAGGTATGACGCTTCACTGCACCGGCTTTGCCTTCTTCGTGGTGCAGATGACCTGCACGGACCTGACACCGCCCCCCGCCGTCGTGTGCCCGCCGGTCCGGACGTGGACGCGCGAATTCCGCAACAAGGTCGCGGCCGAAATGCGCGCCGCACCCAGTTCGGCGCTGGCAGAAGTTGCCGTGCAATCCATTGGCGATCGCGCTGTTGCGCGTGCGTGCGCCCAAGCAAAAAGGCGCTGACGCAAAAATGGCGGTTACCCTGGATCTGACGATCAGCATCGGCACCATCCTGCAGACGGCGGTGATCGCCGGCGGCGGCGTGGCGGCCATTGTCACCCTGCGCAACACGGTCAAAACCCTGAAGGACCAGCTGAAGGCGGACGGCGAGGACAACAAGGAGGAATTCAAAGCGATTCGCGAGCAGACCGGTGCGCAGTTTGCCGGCGTGCAGAGCGAACTGAAGAAGATGAGCGAGATCCTGATCAAGCAGGCGCTGGTCGAGGAACGCATCCTCAACCTCGACCGCCGCGTCACCTCGCAGGGCCGCCAGATCGACGAGCTGCGGCGGGGCGAAGGCTTCATCCGCAGCCATCGCTCGGCGGTCGACGGCGAATACGGCGCGTAACGCTCCCCAAGATCCCAAAGGAAAGCTTCCCCATGCTGACGGCCATCATGCTGCTGACCGCGGGCATCCTGCTCGCGCTCGGCGCGACGCTCTGTGCGCTCGCGAAGTCCGGCCCGCAGGAAACGCTCGGCGGGGTGATCGTCATGCTCGGCGTGCTGTCCGGGCTGCTCGCCGGCCTCACCTGGTTGGCCGGGATATGAGCGAACAGAAGATGCGCTTCAACGGCTGGCTGGCGCTGATCATCGTCTCGCTGATCCTTCTGGCGATGGCGCTGCTGATCCATGTCAAACCGGCGCGCGCCTACGATCATCACCGGCCCGAACTCGACGGCTGGTTCAAGGGCCTCACCAGCCGTGCCGGCGCGGCATGCTGCGACGGCACCGACGCCACCCCGCTCGACGACGTTGAACTGGGAAAGCCGCGACGGCCGCTACCGCGTGCGTATCAACGGCGAATGGATCGACGTGCCGGAAAGCGCGGTGATCGAACCGACGCAGGGCTACATGGGGCTGACGATCCGCTTATGCCGGGGCGATGACGTGAGCGGCCTCACCCGAAGCGACGACATCGAGCGCGAACTGTTCCGCAAATACTCGATCGCGCTGAAGCTGTGGTCCCGTCGCTTCAACACGGCGGAGATTGCCGCCCACCTGAAGGAGCCGGAGCATATCGTTTGCCGGTGGATCTGGCACTGGCGTGAACTGAGCCGGATTCCAGTTGGGACTGCGACGTGAGACGACGGCGCGGAATGCCTGTCCCCTGGTACATTGACAGACTCCTCGAGGCCTGCCCACCGGTCATCCTGGTGCTGCTGGCGCTTTGTTTGATCTCACTCGCGGGGTGCGGCGAGCGGGCCTCGACCTACGATCCCGACAAGGGCCGATGGGTGGACACCGAGGGATACCGCCGGGACCAAACCAACCGCGAAATCGACCTGGCGGCAGCTGCGCCTGCAGAGCCGCCTGCCGCCGCGCAGAACCGTTTCAAACGGGAAGCTTAGTCACAATCACCGCTATCACCGCCATAGCCAATAGCGCCGCCGCAAACCAAAGCCACTGCTGGGATGCCTTAGGCTCCAGTTCGTTCATTTCTTGCCTTCTACAAGCGGGCGGCCGGGTCGGGGAGCCTGAAATACAAGTTGGCTGCTCTCTCTTCTTGACAATCTTGCCTTCGCTCGATCAGGCCTGCCTCTGCCATCTCACTCAGCGTTTTTTTGATACTCGCGAGGGACCACATGCCGAGCTGCTGCCAGAGCAAGCGGGATGAGACCGCATTCTCCTCTCCGATTGGAACAATCTTAAGAAGGTCGTCCTTTGTAGGCATTCCGAGCTGATCATCCAAAAAATGGCGATGGTTGGCTGCGAGGGACCACCAGTGGAACTCAAATGAGGCCACATCGCTGCCTGGCCAGCTTTCTGTGAAAAAATACTTGAGCCTAGCCGTTAGGGCAACCGCGGCCACGCAGCTAACGCCCCAAGAAACAAATAGCACCAAAACCCGGTGAGGTAACTCAGCCAAGCCGCCTTGCCCAACGGCATCAGCCGCGCCTCTCCCCATCAACTTCAGCCTTTCACAAGCGGTCTTTAGATTGGCGAACGCATCTTCTGGAGCCCAGCGTCCGTTAGCCTGATTGCCGTGCGATGACTCTCACCGCGCACCTCAAAGACGAGCAATCCGGCTCAACTTCGCCAGGTTGCCTGCGACGACGTGCCTCGCACGATCCCGGCTAGGTACCGGCGAGATCCATTGACGAACTAAGCATTGCAGCGCGATCATTTAGTTTTCTGCATTGATTTCGATGTTTCGCGTAGGTGTCGATGCGCAATCATTTCAGGAAGCTACAGCGTTGCATAAGCGTTTTGGGAGTTTTCAGCGGACTGCGCTGGTGCGTGATCCGTGGAAGCAACGGTAGCAGGTTTCTTCCTAAGACCATGAGACTGGCGCGTGTGCCAAGCTCCGGGCATTCAGTGCTTATGAGATTAGGTGGTAGCAGCGATCCTGAGGTGTTCGATGCGATTTTCATCGAACAAATCCTGTCCGAAATTGCCTCTCGAACGCAGTCCGCTCGAGTGATCGTCGATTTGGGAGCGAACGTCGGATACTCAAGCGTCTTTTTCTTAAATGCCTTTCCCGACGCTTTCGTGTTGGCTGTCGAACCTGATCCGAATAACGCCTATATCTGCGCTCAAAATCTTGCTGCATATGGTCCTCGCGCTCGGATAGTTGAAGCGGCCATATGGGATCGCTCAACCCGTTTATCGCTTTCTCGTGGAGCTTTTCGCGATGGTCGGGAATGGGCAACTCAGGTCGCTCCTACGAGCGACCTTGAAAATGCTGACGTCGAGGCGATCGATATGCCGACCGTTCTCAAGATGTGCCCCAAACCGATCATCGATATCTTGAAGATCGACATCGAAGGTGCCGAGGCGACGCTTTTTAATATGGATGCTAAACGTTGGTTGAAGTTCGTTCGCAACTTCTGTGTCGAGATACATTCTGCGGAAGCGGAGTCGAAGGTGCTGAAAGCTCTGCAAGACTTCGATTTTCAATATATCCAATGCGGCGAGTACAACGTTTATCTCGATCTCAGGTTAAAGGAAAACCCGGCGGCGCACACGGTTCATTGAGCATGAGCGGTGGCGCGGCGGTCATCGCGGCCAGCGAAAGCCCCGCCTTAGGAGGGACGGAGCTTTCTGATGGGCTTGCGAGGGCTTGGGGGACCTCAACTATATGGCTTGCCGGGCTGGAGAAGGTTCAAAGCCTCAAGCGATTACATCCGCGCCGGCGGCGGTGAATTGTTCGAAAGTCCCGCTGTCATGAATTTCCACCAGCCTCGTTCAATGGCGAGCTTTTCGCCGGCGCTGTGCTCCGCGAGCGTGCCTTTGTCGCGGAACAGGAAGGGCCATTGAGCTTCTCGATATAGATCCAGCCCATCCTGAATGGGTTCGAAGGCGTGGGCGTGCTCCAGAAGACGACGGGCAGCCGTTTCAGAAAGGTCGCGCGGCAGTCATTTTCAAAGCTGAGTTCTCATGTTTTCCAATGGCGGGTGAATCGCTCGGCAGCAGCAGCTCTGTCATGCCAGTTTGGCACGACGTGCACAGAACCTTTGATGCCGGCTCCCTACAGACGAGGCCGCGGCCAATCTGCGACCAGGATAAGTCTTGAGGCAGGGTGTCTAACCGGCCGCCGCCGCGGCGATCTACGACAAGGCGCGGCTTACCTACGGACAGCAGGCGATCATTTCCTACCAAGTGGCGCTGAGCTATTTCCGGCTGCACGGGATGGCGTAGACTTCACCGGATGTCTCGAACAAGGCCCGCCGGTTCACGCTGGCGGGCCTTCTGTTGTGGTTTGAGGTCCTAGTAGCGACGATAGAACCTTGGATGGTCCTGATACCGCCCCCTGTATCGTCCGTAGGCGCCGTATCCGCGGTATTGTCGCCCGGCTTGATACTGAGGAGGAATGACGCCGTTGGGATAGCAACGTCCATGGATGTCGATGTCATAACCGTGGCTGCACCACCCACGACGAACCTGGTGCACCAAACTATTGGTGTCGCCCGCGGGAGCTGCGCCAAGTTGAGCAGCGAGGGCTGCAGCAGCGATTGTGACTATCATTTGGAGCCTCCATGCCTGCCGATTGTAACTTCCCTGACAGGTTGAAGTTCCCGACGGTCCCTTTGTCACGTCCAGTTTGTGCCAACCCGCCCGAACGTTTCAAAAGGATACGCCGCCGGGCTCGAAATGAGTTGTCCCGGCGGCGCCCTGTCTCAGACTGAACCTGAAATCTCAGTCATTGGGTAATTAGCAACACCCGTGCCACCTGCGTCCGCCTCCATGCGGTTGGAATTGTGCAGCCGTTAACATTCTCCGTTCGGAGAACTACGGGGGGCAGCCAACCGACGCCGGAACAAATGCTCCCAACCGGCATTTTTCTGCGGCAATGCCGAGATACTTTTTCAACGTCCATGACGTCGAACCAAGCACTGATGACGTGGGCGAGGAGTTCCCCGACGATGAAGCGGCGTGGAAAGCGGCTACCCTTTTTGCCGGGGATCTGTTCAGGGACATCGACGGCAAGTTCCGGCCCGGCCAGGAGTGGAGCATCGAAGTAACGGATGAGGCAAGCCGGCCGCTCTTTCACATCTTCATAAGTTCAAAGAAAAGGCAGCAGTAAGGCCGCTCCCGTGTACGAACGGTCCGTTAACCGTGTCAGAACTGGTCCATCACCCGGGCGAACGCCGGGTGCTGTCGGTTCTTCACCTTGACCCAGTCGCAGGTGCGGGCCCGGTACCGCCGCCCCTCGTGCTTTGACACGATGCCCTCGAGCCGCATGCGACAGGCGGCGGTGAAGAGGTCCGGCCCGATCTCGCCGCGCTCGAAGGGCGCCATGAAGATTCCCTGTACGCGGCGGCGTAGCAGCTTTTCCAGCCGGCCCTTGCGATCGAGCAGGGGCACGTCGCGCAGATCCTCCCCGCCGATCGATACCAGGTCGAACGCGTAAAGCTGCGCTTCGTCATTGTGCTTGTTCGAATGCAGGGCGTTGAAATCGGAGATGCCCTGGACGTCGAGCACGCAGATCTCGCCGTCGATGATGAACTGGCTCTGCCGGATCTTCAGCGCGGTCTCGACGATCCACGGAAAGCGCCAGGCCCAGTCGAGGCCGCTTTTCGACAGCAGCTTGACGTCACGGCCGTCGCGGACGATGCGCCCGCGGTAGCCGTCGTATTTGACCTCGTGAATCCATTCGTCGCCGGTCGGAACGGCCTTGGCGTTGACCGGCTTGCAATACTCAAACTTCAACATGAGCGGGGATTGACTGACCCTCAACTGTCCAGACGCGGCGGAATTGCTTCCAGAAGGGGAACGATCGCCTGCAATTCGTCGTGGAGCAGTTCGATCTCGGCCAGTTCGGATGCGGTGAGCGATCGGTCTTTGTCATAGCGATAATGGTCGCCAGCGCGCACAATCGAGCCGTTCCGGACCAGCTGATCCAGGGCGGGGTCAATAAATTCCCGCGGCAATTCGAGCATGAAGGCAATCTCGTCGGCGGTCATCGGCGGATTGCCATCCCTCTCCGCCACGCAGATCGCGGACAGGATCAGCGGCGACACGGCGAAACTGGCGCCCATCAGAACAACGCCAGCTGCTGGCCGATCTTGCGCCCGGTCTGGCCTTCGATGAAATCCCGCATGGCCTCCGAGACCTCGCGGCCTTCGGCGGCGATGTGCTGCTCGAGCGCGTTGGCGACATCTTCGGAGGCGTCGCGCGACCAGCCCTCGACGGGATTGAAGGCCACGATCCGCAGCACCTGGTCGTATTGCCCGGTCAGCAGGTCGTCGATCAGGGTGGTGTAGGTAATGCCCTCATCGGTTTCCCGGAATGCGGCGCCGGCTCTGAAATTCTCAAGGACCAGATAAAAATCTTTGTCCAAACGGTCATTTGGAACAATTGACGGTGAACTCATATGCAACTCCCAACGTCCCGAGTCCAAAATAGGGCGGGAAAAGTTGGAAAGCGAATCAGTTAGCGATGCAATTTTGCGGCCGTGTCAACCGGATTCGCGGGCAACCATTTAAGAGCTTGTGCCCGGGCTCGAACCCCGGCGGCTCGCCGTCGTCTCAGGCGGCCTCAGTTTCTCTGCGGCGCAGGAATCGTGTCGATCTCAACAAGTTGCGAATCGCGAACAACGACGGCGCCGCCTGTCTCTTCGGCGATCATCCTGCCCACGGCCAACGCGGCCTCATCATCGGCCACGTCGAGCGCGACAAAGCCGGGTCGGTTCACAAAGGTGAGGATATGCTTGAATTTATCCATGCGACTAGTTGTCGGCATGGTTGGACAAGCCAGTTGGCGGCTGTAGGCCGGGCGATGTGAGCCAGTCGTTGATGTGACTGGCCGTCTCGCATTGTCGGGCGCGCCGCAGGTATAGTTCCTTTTGCGGGCCGTGCGGGAGCTTGTCCGCCTCTTCTCTGAAGCGCTTGGCTTCCTCTGCAAGCCGATCCTGGAACGATGTGGATTGTTTGAAACGACGCCGGGTGATGGTCATGGCGCGCTCCTTTCGCTAGAGGAAGGCGGGAGCGCTACCGGCGTTCTCATCACCGATGACTGCCGAGGACCGAGCGGTGATAGAAGTTAACGTAGGTTGATGCGAAATTGTTTCCCCAACAAATGTTAAGTTTACAGACTCACGTTTGGCGGTGGAACAAGCGAAAGTACTGGCCTCAGCGGGCGTCGGCGCGCGTGATCATCGGCGGGGCCAGCTCGAAGCCGTCACCGGGCGCCCGCAGCCCGAGATGTTATCCGATAGAAAACGCGACCCGGTTTGGAACATCTGTGCGGCGATTGCGTTTGCTGCGCGGTTGTCTCACAGCGACCGTTCCGCTCCCGGGCCTCAGCTCACCGCTTCCACGGTGGGCTGAGGCTTGTTCCGCAGGGCAGGCTGGCATGTATCTGGCTTTGATGGCCATGTTGATGATCGTGCTGGCGATCGGGGTCGTCGTCCTTGCCATCGGGATCGTGCCGACTGAGCGAACCTAGCCCAGACGCAGCTGCGGTTTCGCGGGTCAGCCCGGCTGGAATCCGTCCGGCATCCGCGGCAGCTCGCCATCTTCCGGCCAGTTGCAGCGCGGGCAGGGCGCGCCGGCAGCACCGCAACTGCAGGCGTGCGGACCATCCCACGGCTGGTCCTGATGATCCTCGCATACCCAGCCGGTGCCGTCGCATCCCGGGCAGGCGTGTTCCAGCCGGTCGCGCTCGGCGCGCGCCAGGGCCCGGGCCTTTTCCAGCGCCTCGTCCCGGCTGTCGTGCAGCGTGATCGCCCGGCGGCCGGCATTCTCATCCCAGTAAAAGTGCCGATTCCCGCCCGGCCAGACGACCTCGAAGCTGCCGGTGTCGGGGATGCCTTCCGGAGCGTGGGGAATGATGCGGACGGGGTCGTCTTGGGACATGGCCGGTATATAGGTCGCAACGGTCCGCAAGCGGAGTCTGGGGCTTTTTCTGGGACTCACCGTCCGCTAGCGCAACACAAGGTGACCTTTGATCCCCTTGCGTTCGCCTTCCGGACCGGTGCTGAGCGGCCTTGTTCCCGCGCCTTTTCTCAATGTTTTCAATGAACGTAGGCGGGTAGACGTGGCGCGCTCGGAGAGATTCGAACTCCCGACCCTCGGAATCGAAAGACGTGGGTCACGATGCGATTTTTACTCAGTGCATCAAAGGCTTGAAGATGGTGCGTCGGGGTACTCTGGGGCTGGGCATGGGGCTTTTTGCCGTCGCGCAATCCCGCTCGTGTTCTGCGTCGGCAGCATCGCCTTGATCAGAGAGGCCTCCAGGCTCCTCATCTCGCTTTCCGAGGCTGCAATATAGTAGGCGTTGTCGAACGGTCGGCTGCCGTTCCGATGCTGCCTAACGCGCCTGGGCATGTTCTTGCTAGATCCGATGTAGACGACCTTGCCTTTGAGCAACAGCAGATAGACCCCAACGAGCGGAGGGTCTGACCGCTCGGTGACACCATTCACCCCCATCGTGGTTTTGTGCTTCGCATGCCATGCGTCGAACTCGGGCAGCAGGTGATCCTCGGCCCGCGCTATGGCGGTATCTAAGACAGTGCCAAGGCTCTCATTGCGAACCGGACAACCGGCCTTGCGGGCCTTGCTCGGCACGATGAAGTAATATCGCCATCCGTCGCCAAGGGGCTCGCGTATGACATGCCGCGGAAGGATCGCAGCCAGCTTCAGTGACTCATTGCGGCGCTCGACCAACCCGATCTGCGCGATTTCAAAGGCTTCCGCATCGGCCAGTTTGAGGCACTTGGTCGATCCAGAATAGCGGTGGCCTTCTCGACGGAAGTCATACTGATAGTAGGGCGAGTTCCGGACCTTGAAAACGCTCATTCGCCAGTCACCTTTTTTGGTTGATCGGGCTTTGCAGGCTTTGATTGTTCGACGGCCTCCATCCCAGCCCGCAGGTCCGCCATAGTAGTGTCGGTGTAGAACTTCGCGGTGGTCCGGATCTCGGTGTGCCTGAGCAGCTGCTGTACGAGCCGCAGGTTGCCCGTGGTGCGCAGCGCGCGCTGGCCTGTCGTGTGGCGGGTGTCGTGCAGCCGCGCATCCACGCCCGCCTTGGACCACTTCCTGCGCCGGTTGGTGCCGATGCCGAAATAGGTCATCGGGTAGCGTTGGCCCTTGACGAAGTCGCGCTTGGTCTTCGGGCAGCGCCTGGTGCGCTGGGCCACGAAGGTGAAGACGTGCATCTTGTCGTGCCCGCGCAGGCCCCAGAGGATGTGATAGGCCCGCTTCGTGAGCGGCAGGATCGCCGGCACGCCGCCCTTGCCGATGATGCTGATGGTGGCCTTGTCGAAATCGACCTGCGGCCAGGTGAGCAGCAGTTCCTTCCGCCGCAGGCCCATGATCTCGGCGAACTCGCGCAGCCCGGCATACTCAAGGCTTTCGATCCCGTCGAGCGCGGCATCTTCCGCGGCCGTGATCTCGCGCACCGGCCGCTTCCGCTCGGCGAGGAAGTGCTCTTTCCAGTTCGGCTCGACCAGGATCGCGACCGACCAGGCCTTGCGCGCCCGGTTCATAACGCGGCGGAGCAGGCTGGGTACGGTCTTGTTGACCGTGCGCGCGGAGAGGGGGCGGTAGAGCTGCGTGCCCTTTGCATCGCGGCCGGCGCGCATGACGCACTTCCTGCGGGCTTCCACGGCCCGGGAAACCATGTCGTCGTTGACGGTGTGCAGGGCCACCTGATGGCCGATCTGATCCTTCAGCCAGTCCAGCGCGCGCTTGAGGTCGGGATCGCTGCCGTGGCTGCCAACCTGGTCCCACCAGCGATCGCAGGCGGCGCCGAACGTCATCGGCTTGCGGCCGGCGGCGAGCGCCTGCTTTACGAGGACGGCGGCCTCTGCCCGGCGGGCCTTCTCGTCTTCGCGGGCCTCACGTTCATTCGTGCACCGCGTGGACCCGTAAAAGCGATGACCTTGGAGCTGGAAATCGAACTGGAAGTAGGGCGATCCCTTGACGCGGAATACTGACATGCTGGCCCCGTGCGGCGGTAGAACTCGGCAACGTCGGCCAACGTACAGACATAGTGCCGGCGCTCAAGCCCGGTTCCCTTGATATGCACGGGCAGATTATCGGCCTCCCGGTGCCGGTCCAGCGTCTTCCTGTCCATTTCCAGGACCTTAGCGAGATGCGGCATCGTCAGATGCGGGTGTCCCTCGAAGGCGGCTAGGACGTGGGGGGGGACGTCCTCGATGCCTGATGCGGAAAGGTTGGTCATTTGGTACCGTTCGCCTTCAGCCAATCAATGTAGGCAAGAAGCACTGGCGCTTTGTTGAACCATTCTCCACGGACCCGCAGGGCGGCAAAACGGTCATGAAGCTGCTGCTCTATCCGTTCGTCGCCGCGGATCGTGTGAAGCAATCGGAGTTGAAACGGTGTCGCGGCCTGCAGGTCGGCCATTCTTGAAGGCGGAAAGGCTGAAAAACCGATCTTGCAAAAACACTCGCACTCAATGAAGTACACCTCCGAGCCGTAAACGTTACGGTCGAAAAGCAGTGGATCGATTTTGGCCGCTGCCTCATCCAGATGATCCTTCCACCAGCCGTCTTTCAAACGAGCGGGCAACAGCTTTCCGCGAACCATTGCCGAGAAGGCCGGAACTGTGAGGCGGCAGTATGCCGCCGCCTGGTCGCGGTTGAAGAATGTTTCCTCGATCACGGGATATCGCTGCAGCCAAAACCGGCGCGCATCGAATGGTATCACGTTCGATGTAATCTTCGACTGAATCATCGCTCAACCTTCTGGCAGTTGATCAGCAGCTCGGCCGGCTCCGCCTCGGCCAGCTTGATGTCCTCAAGGCCGAACTCGACCAGCAGCCGCACCTGGGCGCGAAAGCTGGTCCGGGTCCGAACGGCCATCTCGCGGATCTCGGCAAAAGTCTCCGGATCGAAAGCACAGACCACCTGGACCTCGCCGGTCGGCGTGGCGACGCCGCGGGCGGCCTGCCTTCGCAGATTGCCGGGCCTGCCGCGCTCGCCAATGCGGCCGCTTCTCTTCGGCTTGCCGCTCATTGTGAGGAGCCTCCGCCGTCCTCCGGCTTGATCGACGGGCGCGGGGGGTGCGCCCGCCGCGGCGGTGAAGCCGGTGATGCCGCCGTGTTTGGAACGGCCACGGAGGACGGCGGAGCGGTGCGTTCTGAAATCGCCACCATGACCACGGCGCGCATCGCGACCAGGTCGCCGCGGACCGCATAGAGGCGGACGCATGTCTGCAGGGCAATAATGCCGAGCGATGCCCAGAATTCCTGTTCGTTTCGGTTGTGCTGCGCGTGCCTGGCGACGCGATGGTCCTGCCCGCAACAGGGCAACGCCCATCGGTCCTCAGGCTTCTTCTGTAGCCCGGAGGCCTTGCCGTAGGCGGCGCTGGCAAATCTGACGTGGGCCGCTTCGCCACAAGGGTCCAGTCCGCACATCAGGCATGGGCATTCCCTGACCATCCGCAGGTAGTCGGGATCGAGATCCCGCCCGGTCACTTCGAGGCGCGTCCGGGGCTGGACTTGTCCGCGCTTGAGAAGCGAGCCGGGCGGGGCCACCGCGCTGATACGCTGTACTACTGCGGTGGAAGAATGAGTTCGATCGGAGATCATCGCCGCGACATCTCGCGGCCGACCAGCTCCTGCATCGCCAGCGCGCGGACGTCATCCAGCAGCATCAGGATGTCCGCCGATGCGTAGCCTTCGTGCATCAGCCAGCGGATCGCGTCGCGCTCGTCGCCGGCGCAGCCGGATTGCTCCAGGCTGCGAGCCATGCTTTCGGTCAGCTGCTGGCGATAGGTCGCTGGCTTCACCACGATCGGTCCTTTCAGCCATCGGAATTCGGCGGGCATCATGACGCGGTCTCCTGCGCCTTGTGAATGGCGCGAAGGGTGCCGATCGAAAGGCTCTTCTCTTCGGGATCGAATTCGCACGGGGCAAACTCGTCATCCTTGTAGTATTTGAACATGATGCGAACTGCGGCGGCCGAGACGACCGGGAAGACGACGTCATTCGCACTGTCGGCGCTGCCGGTGCGCAGCGCGATCTGCACCTGTCTCGCGCCCTTGAGCAGGCGCCGCAGATCGCCGACGGTGCGCCCGTATTCCAGCCGCGCTTCGCGGGCCCGGCTCGCGGCTTCCCATTTTGCGCGCATCTCGTCGGTCACAGCAGTTGCGAGCATTAGGCCCATGCGTTCCTCCCCGGAAACGGCAGCGCGTCTTCCCGTCCGCTCAGCCGCTTGCGGGCCCGCGCGGCGGTGATGATGGCGTCCTCGAGGTCGGCGCGCTCGGCCGCCGTAAAGCGCGCGCGATCGATGATCGGGGTGTAAAGGCGGTGCTGATGGGCGATCTTCTGCGGCAGCGTCACCACCAGGAAGCGGCCGCGGTCGGTGCGGTCGATCGAGATCAGTGCCTTCGGCAGCCAGACGGCGCCGACCGGGTCACCATCATCGGAAACCTCAATCTCGGTCGCGCTTTCGCCGTGCCGGAACAGCATCAGGCAGGTGACGTGGCCGGCAAACGACGACAGCGGCCGGCGGGCGAAGGATCGCGAGCGGGCCGGAAAAGCGACGATGGAGGAGGTTGAACGGGCAGAGGTACGCATGACGATGATTCCCCGTGATTGATCTCACGGGAAACATCTTAGTTCGCGCTTTGCGAACCTGTCAACAGAAAGTTCGCAATATGCGAATTACCGGTTCGCAGATTTTTTGCGCTTTGCTGGCGTCTTCTGGGCCGGGGCCGCCTTGGTGTCGGCCTTGATACTTGGCTTGGGGCCTAGTTTTACCGCGATCTCATAGCCTGGCTGGCCGATATCTCCATAAAGCAGCCAGTCCAGCGAGATGCCGAACCGCTCGCGGATTCTCTTCGCTTTTTCAGCTGGTAATGGGCGCTCGCCGGTTTCGTATCCATTGAGCGTGTTTTTTGCGATATTGAGCTCGCCGGCCAATTGGACCTGGTTCATGCCCCGGGACTCGCGAAATGCGATCAACCGGCGGCCAACATCCACATCACTATCCATGGTGGATATTCGAACACGCGACTCGCGAAATGTCGTTTCGCAAGTTGCGTAGTCTTGACAGGTTCGCGAAATGCGAACTATTTCTTGGTGCATGACAAGTGATTCGGATTGGACATGGGGCTCGGTCATTGACGCCATCGGCGGCACCAAGGGTGTTGCCGAGGGGCTCGGAGAGTCTGCATCCACGGTCAGCGGCTGGCGATCACGGCCCGGCGGCATCCCGGGAAAGCATTGGGCGGCCGTCGTCAAGCTGGCAGGTGAAGCCGGCAAAAATGAAATCACTCTTGAAATCTTGGCTGAGGTCGCGGCGCGTCGACAGGCAAACAGTTTCGATGAGGCCCGGACATGACGCGGCCTCGGAAAGCAAACCACTATTCCCATTGTTCTTATACCCCCAACAGAGGGGCGACCGCCCGCCGCCGGACGCCGGTTGAGGGGACAGTGTATGACAACCATTTCGGGTTTGTGAACCTAATTCGATCTGCACCTTTCGGCTGCGGCGTTGCGCCTCTGTTTCGAATTGGGACTCGCTATGCGAGTCAATGCAACGCAATTCAACCGATGCGTGATGCGCGCCGAGATACGCCGCAGTATTGCGCAGCTTCGTTTCCAGTTCGATCGACAGTGTTGTGGCGTGGGGAAGTTCATTCATGGGAACAATTTCGAATCAGCGGCGGCAGCGGCCAAGCCGGAACATCGGAACAACTGTTCATCCGCGTCGCGAAAATCTTTCTAGGTTCGGTCTCGTCGTCTGGGCGCTCTGGCCCGATGATCCGGTTGCCGGCCTCGCGCAGCGTGCGAAATGCACGAAGCGCCACGCGAGTTTTCTCATCGACGGCAAGCGCAAGCCGAATGCCAAGGCCATGTACGCGCTCCATGGCGCGATCCTTGGCGACTGAATGCCCGAGTGGCACCTGGCAAGGCTCGTCTAGTTTAGGATGTTGGCATGGGGTACGAAGACCCGATCAAAAAACGTGCGCGCCAGCGCGCTTACTATCACAGAAACATTGCGAGAGAGTCGGCGCGGAGTATGGCGAAGAACCGACTCCTTGTTGGCGCAGTAAAGAGCCTTCTGCTCGATCACTTGAGCACGCATCCCTGCGTGGACTGTGGCGAGGCCGACCCGATTGTTCTCGAATTCGACCACAGAAACCCAAAGCTCAAGTTGTTCACAATGGCGGAGGCGCGGCGTGGCAGGAAGACGCTGGGTCGAGTTCGCGCCGAGATGGCCAAATGCGAGGTTCGGTGTGCGAATTGCCATCGCCGACGCACAATGCGTCAAGCCGCGACCGGAGAGGTACGGTTTGGGGTTGCCATCAGGAAAATCTGAATACCCAGAGAGGCGTCTGGTACGGCCTGCCCGGCCCCCAGCGGAAAGGCCGTAAGCACCTCGGTGCCGATGACCGATCCCTCGCGGCACTCAGTGCACGTCTCGTTTTCATTTCCTGCGCATCAATTGACCGGATGGTGAGCCGCCATCGGGGTGATGGGATTGCGAGTCCCGTCATTCGTCATCGAACAGTTCAAGTTGCCCTGGGCTCGGTCTGCTTGCCGGCTTCGGATTGGCGCCGCGCGGGTGGTCTCCCACTCTCGTGCGCTTTCCCCGTCGCCATTGGGCATACCGTCGGACGTGAACATGCTTCGGTGCACCGCCATGCTTCCGCATGGTGTCATCACCTCCTTTCGGATCGCAGCGGGGCCTTATCCCCGCCTGTCACCGGCGATTGTGACGCCGGCGGCGTCCGCGATCGCGGTTTCCGAAAAGGAGCCGATGGCGGCTCGCCTGCAACTTCAGATGAATCCCTGGCGAAAGCAACCAGAGGCAAAGCCGGAACGGCTGGGGTCACGGGCCCCGTAAGACGATCGACCGCCGGAACGGGGTTGCGAGTAGGCGAGGCTGTCGCGGTTCAGCCTGCAACGTCTGAGATAATGGACGCGACAGGGCGGAGAGACGCTCACCTAATTCGGAGGGCCGCATGATCCTCTTCGCCAAGATCATCGTCGCCTGGTTAATCATCAATGCGCTGATCCTGGCCGTCCGGACGCTCTGTGCTTACCGGACGGCGCCATCGTCACCTGAAATTCGCGAGGGTCGCCGGCTCCGATAGCTGATCTCTCGCTCCTAGTTCCAGTAGCATCACTGCGTACCCCTGAAATCGAAAACCTCTGGCCCGCCCGGTTATTTCCGAGCGTGAGCCGTCTTGTCTCTCACACCGGGACGCACGTCATGCTGATGAACATCGTTTCCGAACTGCGCATCCTCGCCGCCGAACTGCTCGTGCACCAGGCGCTGCGCGTGATGCCGCACAACGCCCCGGAAGCCAAGCCGCTGACCGAAGCGCTCGACGGTTATCTGCGCCAATCCGCCCAGCTCGCGCGCTGGGAAAAGTTTCCGGCTTGATCGGCCACTGAACCGACGGGGAATTCCACCATGGACCTGATTGACCTCGCAATGGCCGGCTTCGCCGCGATCTCGCTCGGCATCACCATCATCGTGATGGCCTGGCCCACCGAGGCTGAGGCCTCCGATCCATTTGCGCATCCGTTCGGCGAGGTGATGCCGCTGCCTTCGGGATCACTGCGCGACCATTCCTTCCCCGATTCCGCAAGGCCTGCCAGCCGCGCGGACCAGGGCAGCGGCGGCAATGGAAAGTCCTCTCAAGGGGCCGCCGCTGCCCGCACCTTATCAGGGAGTGAACGCCGTGCTCGGTAGAACCACCCTCTATTCCAATTTCACGCCCGCCGAGCATGCCAACTTCCTCGGCGCCAAGGTCGTGGCGCATGCCACAGCGCTGCTCGACGGCCGCCATGACGCAGCCCAGGCGCTCGCCAATGCGCGCGCGGTGACCTGCGAACTGGTCGCCGCCCCCGATGATCCCGCGGCCCGCGCAATCCTCGATCCGGCGCGGCTGCTGGTGGTCGCCCTGATGGGAGCGGCACAATCAGACGCCGGCAGCGCCCGCCAGGACCGCTGGATGCACGTGATGGGCGCGCTGGTCGAGCTGGTGCGCTCCGAGGCGAACGAGCTGAAGCAATCCGGAGGCTATGCGCCATGAGGGAGCTATCGAAGACGCTCACCGAGCTGATCACGATCTCAGGCAACGTCGTCACCCGCCACGGGCTTTCGCTCGCCGGCAACATCGTCGACGACCGCTTCATTACGGTCGCCCAGGAAGTCCGCGCCGCCGACGCCAGGCCCGCCGAGGGCGTCCGCTGCACCAATGCAGCCCTTGCGATGGTGATCGCGCTCGAAGCCTACCGCGACGGCGAGCGCGATCCCGGCGCGCCCTGGCTGATGGTGGCCGGCTGCCTGCTGCCGATGCTGCGGGCGGATGCCTGGCGCGCGCTGAACGACGAGAAGCAGGCGAGGGGATCATGAAGCGTATTTACGTGGCGTCGTCATGGCGCAACCCGCACCAACCCGCAATCGTCGAGCGCCTTAGAGCGCTCGGCCACGAGGTCTATGATTTCCGAAACCCGTTCAACGGCGTTCCGGGCTTCGCCTGGTCGCAGATCGATCCGGAATGGCAGGCGTGGTCGGCGGAGCGCTATCGCCAGCTGCTGACTACCTCTCCGATCGCCGCTGCCGGCTTTCTCAGCGATCTTCGTGGCATGCAGTGGGCGGACACCTGCCTGCTCGCCTTGCCGTGCGGCCGGTCCGCACATCTCGAAGCCGGATGGTTCTGCGGCCAGGGCAAGCGCTGCATCATCCTGACGCGCGACGGCGAAGAGCCGGAGCTGATGGCTCTGCTCGCAACCGACATCTGCGTCTCGATGGGTGAAGTTGAAAGGGCGCTCGCGACATGAGCCTCACCGACACCCACGCGCGCCAGATGTCATTGGCAGAAGCCGACCACTGCTGCGGCAAGCTTTCGGTCGACGAATGGACCGGCCCGCACGCGTCCTGCGACAACTGCCCGCTGCTGATCGAGCGCAAGCGCGAGCACGCGCTGAAGCTGGCGAGGGCGAACTGATGGCGTCCGTGGCTGGCTGCACCTACATCTATGCGCCCAAGGGGCAGGCCGGCGAGTATGCGCCGCTGGCGACCAATCCCTATCGCGGCTGTGGCCACGGCTGCGCCTACTGCTACGTGCCGCTGGTGACCAAGCAAGGCCGGCCGGACTTCGACGCCGGCGCCGTCGAGCGCAAAGACTTCCGCCGTCACCTGGTGCGCGATGCCGAGAAGTACGAGGCCGCGGGCATCACCGAGCAGGTCATGCTTTCATTCACCACGGACCCGTTCCACCCTGGCGATACGTCGCTGACCAGCGTCGTTCTGGAAGTCCTGAAGGGATACGGGCTCGGCTTCTGCACCCTGACCAAGGGCGGCACGCGCGCGCTGCGCGATATCCATCGTTTCCGGCCCGATCGCGACGCCTTCGCGTCGACGCTGACGACGCTCGACGATGATTTCTCGCGCAAGTGGGAGCGCAACGCCGCGCTGCCCGCTGACCGTCTCGCTGCGCTGAAGGCGTTCCACGATCGCGGCATCTTCACCTGGGTGAGCCTCGAGCCGACGCTCGACATCGAGGCCAGCCTGTCGATCGTCGACGCCACCCATGAATTCGTCGACCTCTACAAGGTCGGCCGCGCGAACTACCTCAAAGAGATCACCCGAACTACGGACTGGCGCGGCTACACGCTGCGCGTGATCGACAAGCTGCAGGCGCTGGGAAAGCGCCACTACATCAAGCTCGATCTGCAGCCGTATCTGCCGGCCGGTTACCACAACCCGCTGCGCGTCGATCAATTCCACGCATCCGCATTTCCAACCACGGGGAACCTTCATGGCGTTTGAACGGATTGAAATCGCGGTCAACCAGCCTAGGAAGTCCGCCGGCATCACCATCACGCAGAACGGCAAGACAGTCGTGGCGCTGCGCAAGGACCTGGTCGCGCAAGCCCGCTTCAACGTCAAGGACACCTTCAGCGCGCAGCTCGGCACCGATGAAGACGTCGGCAAGCTGCGGATCGTCAAGGACAAGGCAGGGGTCGCCTGTGCCCGCGAGCTGAAAAAGACCGGCGCGTTCTTCTTCCGGCTCGGCATGGTGCCGGCGATCGGCGTGACGCCGCACAAGCAGCGGCCGGTTGACGCGCGCATCGTCGAAGCTGGCATCGAGATCGACATTCCACCGGATGACGGCCCGAAGCTGTTGCCGCCTCCGGCGAAGAACCCGGACAAGCCAACCGAGCCGGCCAAGGTTGCCCGAAGACAGAGCGCCCCGGTCGGCGAGACGGTCAACGGCATCACGATCGATCTGACGCTCGATTCCGAAAGCATCACCTTCAACGGCAAGGCGACGGAAGTCACCACACGCCAGGCGAAGTTCGTCCGGCTGCTCGCAAAGCCGCGGCCGGCGCCGGTTGCGGAATCCTTCCTGGTCGGCGCGCTGTGGGACGGCAAGCCGCCGCGCGATGCTGCCGAGCAGCTGCGCCTGATCGCCGCCGACCTGAAGGGCGGCCTCGCCCCGATCGGCCTCGACCTGCGCGCCGTCAAGGGCGTCGGCTACCAGCTGAAAGACATCTGAGCACCATGAATCTGCTCGCCGCATACGACCGCGCCCGCGCCGCGATCGCCGAGGCCCGCACGGTCAAGGATACGCTGGAGGTGCGCGACCTGATCGACCATCTCAAGCTCTACGCGCGAAAGGTGCAGGACCGCGAGCTGCTGGCGGAAGCAACCGAACTGCAACTGCGTGCCGAGCGGCACCTGGGGGCTCAGCTCGCCGCCGCCGAGCAATCCGGCGAACTACGCGCCCGCGGCCAGCGCGGCAAGGCCAAGGCTGCCCCGGCGGACGATGCTCCGCGCCCGGCGACGCTGCCGGACATCGGCGTCGACTACAAACTGTCGGCCGCCTCCAGGCGCGCCGCAGCGCTCGACGAAGCGGAATTCGAAACCATCGTCGCCGGCGCCCGCGACAAGGTGCGAAGCGGCCACGCCATCCTGATCGACCCGGTGAAGGCGCACGCCAAGACCGCCGAGGTCGACACCCGCCGCGCCGCGCATGCCGCGCGCACCATCAACGGCGGCAGTGTCGAGGATCTAGGCCGGATGGCGCGCGAGGGCCGCAAGTTCGGCTCGATCGGTTCCGACCCGCAATGGAAATTCCTGACGCGCTCGGCCGCCGGCGAAGGCCGCAGCGCCAATGTCCACTACAAGACCGAGGAGGTTGACAAGATCAAGAACCTCCCCGTCGGCGAACTCCTGGCCGACGACGGCGCCTTCTACATGTGGATGGTCGACTGGTGCCCGCAGGACGCGCTCGATCTGCTCGCGCATTACGGGCTGCGCCACGTCACCACGGCCTTTACCTGGATCAAGACCAACGGCGACGATACCGGCCTCGACATCTGGGACAACTCCACCTGGCACATGGGGCAGGGCTACTGGACCCGCGCCAACCCGGAACAATGCTGGCTCGCCACCAAGGGCCATCCGAAGCGGCTCTATGCCGACGTCCGCCAGCTGATCGTCGCCCCCGTCATGGAGCACTCGCGCAAGCCCGACGCCTGGCTCGATCGCATCGAGCGGCTGACGCAAGGCGATTACCTCGAGCTGCAGGCAAGGCGGACAAGGCCGGGCTGGACGTCCTGGGGAGATGAACTTGAATTCACGGGAGAGGCAGCATGAACAGGGCCGCGGAGTTTCGTCTAGCGAAGATCTCGGAAGCAGAGGTCACTGCACTGCGCGAGCGTATTGCCGAGCTGGAGGCGCAGATCAACAAACCGGAGACGGAAGCCTTCATGAGGGGCGTCCCGCTGGAGGCCGCACATCAGCGCGAACGCTGGGGCGCCGCCCACGATGCCGGCAAGGCTCCGCTCGATTGGTTCTGGCTGATCGGATATCTCGCGCAGAAGGCCGCGACGTCCGCGATCAACGGCGACGTCGAGAAGGCCAAACACCATACGATCAGCACCGCCGCGGCGTTGTCGAATTGGCATCTGCAGCTCGCCGGCGTCGACAATCGCATGCGTCCGGGCATCGCTGAACGGAAAGGTGAGGCATGAGCCGCCGCCGCAGAACCGAACAGGATATCGCCTACCAGCGCGCCCACAAGCGCGCGGAATACAAGTCGGAAACGCCGTGGATGCACCAGGTCGACATCCGCGTCAGCCGGACGGACGCGCTCTATGACCCCATGCGCGATGCCCCGCTGCAGCATGCCGACCTGACGGCCGTGGTGATGGGCGATCCGCCGATCGGCCGGCGGGCGATCGACCAGCGGGGGCAAGCCTGATGGTCGCCTACAGCTTCCAGCGACGTTTTGCCGAACCGATCCGCGTCGGCTTGAGCAGCGTTTCGCTGTCGTTCGATCGTTGGCCCAAACGACAGACCATCCGTGCGATGGGCAAGCGGCGGCATGCGAGTCCGGGAGAGATCGTCCAGCTCTATACCGGCATGCGAACCAGAAACTGCGAGTTGCTCGGCGAGGGCCGATGCGTCGGATTCGGCGGCGTGCTGCTGAAGTGGTCGGAATGGCCGTCCTATTGTCTGTTTGACCTGTTCGAACATGCGCCAAGGGAGTTTCGGCGCGTGGGCCCGCTGCGGCCGATCGCGGATATGGATCAGTTTGCGCGCGACGACGGCTTCAACGATTTTGACGACATGAAGGCCTTCTGGTTCGACACGCATGGCGCCACTACCTTCGAGGGCGTCGTGATCAAGTGGGAGCCGCTATGACCTCCCGCCACCGCCTCGCCAGCCGCCGCACCCACGAACCATCGCCATCGAGCATGAGGGCCAGCGCTACAAAGATCGGTTTGGGCCGTGCTGGAGCGCATCGAGTGGCTGACGCAAGGCGATTACCTCGCGCTGCAGGCAAGGCGGACAAGGGCCGGATGGGTTTCCTGGGGCGACGAGTTGGAATTTACGGGGGAAGCAGCGTGACCTCAGTCCGAGATATCAAATTCCCGTTGCAGGTCGAGCACCACGTTCTGGAGGATGCGTTCAGTTGCACCCCCCGCGACTGCCGGTGGCCAGTAAACGCCTGGGCTCCAGTTGGCAAGCGGATGAGCGCCGGGAACGATGTCAATGCCTTCGAGCTTCTCGGGCGCTGCAAGATTGACACGTTCAACGATAAATTCGGCAAGCTGCCTTCTCGGTTTGGTGGCCTTCGTCATCGGTCTGTTCCTGTCTCTGCAGATATGAGGGTTTCGCTGCCGCTTGTCGAGGGCTGGTTATGACCTCCCGCCACCGCCTCGCCAGCCGCCGCACCCATGAAACCATCGCCATCGAGCACGAGGGCCAGCGCTACAAGATCGGCCTCGGCCGTGAACTGGTCTGCGTCGAGCGCGCGAAAGTCGGCCCGATCGTCGAGGTGTTCCTCAACGCCCAGAAGGTCAACACGCAAGCCGACACGCTGGCCAGCGACGGCGCCATCCTGATGTCGATGCTTTTGCAATACGGCTGCCCGCCCTCCGACATCGCCCACGCCATGAAGCGCAACCCGGACGGCTCGCCGGCCTCGCCCTTGGGGCGGGCGGCGGCGTTTCTGATCGAGGACGATCGATGACGCACAACCGTTCCGATGAAGAACTAGCAATGCGCGCTCTGATCGTGCCGGAATTGCGTAAGCGCTATCCTGCAGCAAGAATTATCCACGAGTTGCCGCTGCGGTATTCGAGCAACCGGATCGATCTTGCGGCAGTGACCGAGGACGAGATCGTTTCGGTCGAGATCAAATCGAGCCGGGACGTGATGGATCGGCTGGAAGCGCAGCTGCGGGCGTTTAAGCCGATCAGCTCGCGCATGATCGCAGCTCTCGCGCCGCGCTGGAACGAACAATTGCCAACCATCAAGACCGAGCATGCATCCGGCGGGATTGGCTATCAGCAACAATTTACTGAGACGCAGCAGATCATCCGGCGCGTCGCTGGCATCGAGGTTTGGACGGTCGATGCTGCGGCCTCTTCCGTCACCGTGACAGCCGGCGACTACTACCGGGCAAACAAGCCATGGCTGGCGCAAATGCTCGACATGCTGCACGTCTCTGAGTTGATCAATATCGCGGGGCGCCATCAAGTCGCGGTCCCGAAGCGGCCGAACCACCTCACCCTCGTTTCCGAGCTTGTAGACATGCTTCAGGGGCGCGAAGTGGTGAGAGCCGTCTGCCGCGCGTTGCGAGCTCGTGACGCCTTTGCCCAAGGTACCGATGCGCCGATCGGCCTCGTTCAGCCGCAGCCTGTCATCATCGAAAATCCGAGGCTCATCGGATGACCGCCATCGAGCGCCAGATTCTGCTCAACCAGATCGCCATCCTCGAGGCGCTGATCCCGATCGGCTCCACCGGTCCGGACGGCACCCGCGAAATGCTGCGCAAGCGCTACCGCGAGACCGCTCAACTCATCCGTGAACAATCAACCAGCCAGGGAGGCTAGTCCGATGGACATGCAGATTCCACTGAACCGCCTGAAGTTCGGCCAGGACGACGGCGCCGGCATCAACGCCCGCGTCGCCGGCCGGCAGGACGGCATTGCCGAACTCGCCGCCAACCTGCACGCGCAGGGCCAGATCGAAAACCTGATCGTGAAAGACGCCGGCGGCGGCTTCTATTCGGTCGCCAACGGCAACCGGCGGCTGGCGGCGTTTCACATGATCTACACCGCGGACTCCGACCAGCCGATCAACTGCACCCTGCACGACGTCGACGAGACCCGCGCGTTCGAATTCTCGCTGACGACCGCGATCACCGCCAAGCAGCTCCACCCGGTCGACCAGTACGAGGCCTTTGCCCGGCTCGAGGAGCGCGGCAAGACCCATGAAGAGATCGCTCGCCAGTACGGCATGACGGAGAAGGAAGTGCGCCAGGCGCTGGCGCTCGGCCGGCTCAGCCCGAAGATCCGTGATGCCTGGCGGGCCGGGGAGATCAGGGCGGAGGTCGCCCGCGCCTTCACGCTGGCGCTGGGGCATGACACCCAGGACAAGACCTTCGACAAGCTGCACGCGGAGGGCCGGCTCTATGAAACCTTCGTCAAGAAGGAACTCGGCGCCGGCGCAGTCGACGCCAGCGTGACCCAGCTGCTCGATGTCGTCGGCATCGAGGCCTACCGCAACGCCGGCGGCGACGTCACGGAAGACCTGTTCGGCACCTCCCATATCATCAGCAACGAAGTCCTGCTGAAGCAGATGGCGCGCCAGCTCCTGATCTCGAAATGCGAGGAACTGCAGGCCGATGGTTGGGCCTGGGCCGAGATCAACGAGGACCTGCCGCACGGCGCGCGCTACTGGTCGCAGTCGCAGCCGAAACATCTCGACTATCAGGGCGACGAAAAGGCGCGTTATGACGCCCTGGACGCAAAGCTGCAGTCGCTGGAAGAGGATTCCGATCTCTCCTACAACGAGCAGGAAGAACTGCAGCAAAAGCTCGAAGCGGAGATGGCGGAAATCACCTCCGCCGTCCGCGCGCGCAGCTTGGAGTCCAAGAAAAGAAAGCAGCTCGGCTGCATCGTCGACGTCGAGAACGGCCGCATCGTCATCCTCTATGGCGTGAAAAAGCCGGATGAAGCCAGGCTGCCGTCACAGACTCCGGCAGACGAGCCGGCCAAGCCGGGAAAGAAAGCCGCAGCAGTAACGCCGGCCGAGGCCGATGAAGCCGATATCTCGCAGGCGCTGCTGCATCGTTTGTCCGTGCAGCTGACTAAGGCCGCCGCAACCGCGCTAATCCAGGACGAGCAGCTCGCGCTGTCCGTGCTGATCGCCGGCGTCGGCTGCTATTCAAACTGCGGCGTCAAGGCCTCGATCTCAGGCCTCGGCAGCCGTGACGAGCGGAGCGTGCTCGGCGCCGAAGACATGAAGCGCGCGCTGCCGCTGGCGCAGAAGCTGAAGCCGGCCGAGCGGATCACGCTGCTGACGCAGCTGGCGGCCAACGCGCTGGATTTCCAGCATACGTCGACCGACCATAACGATCCGCACGACGGCGCCATGGCGATCGTCAACGCGATCGACGCCAAGGCCTTCAACGCCGCCGCCCGCGGCGCCTTCGATGCCAAGGACTATTTCGGCGGCGTCAGCAAGGCGCTGTGCCTCAAGGCGATCGAGGAGGCGATGGGCCCCGACATCGCCCGCCAGCAGGGCAAGAACGGCAAGCCAGACATCGTCGCGTTCGCAGTCGAGAACGTGGCCTTAACCGGCTGGCTGCCGCTGCAGCTGCGCGCCAAGGGCTATGACGGCCCTCCGGTCGCCAAGGGCAAGGTAGTGGCGCTGTCAGGGAAGGCGAAGAAGCCCGCCAAGGCGGCGCCTGCCAAGCGCGCGGCGTCAGCGAAGAAGGCAGCCAAAAAGACCTCGGCGAAGAAGAAGCGCTGAGGCCTGCATCACAGGGGAATCCATCCATGGGCGGGGAATCGCACGACGGCGTGGTGGCGTTTCAGCCCCTCACGCTCGGCCGTGAAGCGGTGATGCTCGGCCGCGTCCAGGTCGGCGAGATCATGCCGACCGATGGCGGCCGGCACCAGGCCTGCTTCCGGCTGACCCTGCCCGAAGCCTCGACATCTGCAGCCTGGCGGCCGGCGCGCGACCTTGCCGAAGCCCGCCGCCTGGCGTGCGTCAAGATCAACGACTGGCTCAATGCCGCGGACCTGCGGCCGAACGGAGGATGCTGATGCGACCCCTCGGAAAGCTGCAGTTGGAGCGCTTGCTGGGGTTGGCTTCGCCCTCGATGCTCCTGGTCGTCGGCGATGCCGTCTCGAAATCCCTGGTGAAGCGCGGGCTGCTCAAACCCCGCCTTCGAAACAGGCCAGACGCGTGGCACGGCATCACGCCGGCGGGGTTGCGCGCACTCGCCGACGCCTATGAGGCCGGCAAGCTGAAGCAGTTCATGCAGCCGTTCCCGCCAAAGCGCCGCGGAGATCGAAAGTCAAAATGATCCCTCCCGGCAAAACCACGCTCACTCGCATGCAGCTCGCCGCCTTGTCGGAGGCCGAGCGCATCGAGATCAGCCAGGACGGCCGGGTCAAGCTCGGCATGCTGAAAGAGCCGATGCCCGACCAGGTCAGCTTGCGCGATGACTTCGCCGGCATCGTCCGGCTGATCGACCTGATCCAGAGCGACGCCGTGATCCTGGAGCGGCTCGGTAAGCTGTCGCAGCTGCCGGTGCCGGCCACGGATGCCGCGTCGATCGAGGAGGCGGACGACGAATGAACCGCCTCTCTCCCGACGATCTCGACGACATCAAGGCCCGCAACCCGCTGGAGGCGATCGCCGGCGGCTACGTAAAACTGCGCCGCGCCGGCTCCCGCCTGGTCGGGCCGTGTCCGATCTGCGGCGGCCGCGCGACCTCGCAACGCTTCGAGATCATCAAGGATAGTGAAAGTTGGGTATGCGCAGTTTGCCCTGGCGGGGGTGATGTTATCGAACTGGTCATGAAGGCCGAGGGCTGCGACTTCCGTGCTGCGATCGAGCGGCTCGGCGGCCGCACCGATATCGACAAGGCCGCGGCGAAAGCGCTGTTCGAAGCCCGCGAGCAGAAACGCCTCGATCGGGAAAAGACCGCCGCCTCCTATCGCGAGGCCGAGCGCAAGCGGCTGTTCAAGACCTGGCAGGGCGCGATGCCGATCCACGGCACGCCGGCGGCGCGCTACCTCGAGGGCCGCGGCCTCAAGCTGCCGGAGACGTGTCCCGGCCTGCGCTATATGCCCTCGATGCCGTACTGGCACGGCGAGGTGATCGACTCGCGGGGCCGAACCTCGCCCCGCATGGTCCACACGGGACCTGCGATGTGCGCGGCCTTCATCCGCCCGGATGGCAAGTTCGGTGGGCTGCACCTGACCTGGCTGTCGGCGGAGGATCCTCCCGGCAAGGCCGAGATCATCGATCCCGACAGCGGCGAGATCCTCAACGCGAAAAAGATGCGCGGCTCGAAGACCTCCGCGCACATCGCGATCGCCGCGCCCTCCGATCCGTCGCGCCTGATCATCGGCGAGGGCATCGAGACCGTGCTGGCCGTCTGGACCGCGCACCAGGCCGCGATGCGGCCGATCGGCGACACCGCGTTCTGGGCCGCCGGCGACCTCGGCAACATGGCCGGCCGCGCCACGGAAGCCGTTCGCCACCCGATCTTGAAGCGGCCGAACGGCCATCCGATGCGCGTGCCCGGGCCCGTGCCCGATCCTGACGACAGCGGCTTGTCGATTCCGGAGCCTGTCACCGAGTTGATCCTGCTCGGCGACGGCGACAGCGAGAAGGTGCTGACCGAATACGCCATGGTCCGGGCAGCTCGGCGCTACGCCAAAGACGGCCGCGTGATCCGGATTGCGTTCGCGCCGTCGGGGGTCGATTTCAACGACGTGCTGCGGGGTGCGGCGTGAATTTGCGAATTCTCAAAAAGCTGTCGAAGCGCGCGGCACCGTTGCTGCCGTTGTTGGACGACAAGCGGAAGCAATTCCGGGCGGAGCGGCAGGACAGCTACACGGGCATGATCATTCGAGCCCGTAAGCATTGGGAGCGCGGCCGTTCGTCGCATCCGGATCTGTTCAACGATGACATGTTGAAGCGTCCCGCCCGCGACGGAAAAGGCGGCTGGATTTATATGACACCGCCGAGTCATCCCCTCAAGGGCACGATCATGGTCGGCGCGGTCAGCGGCTATTACGAGCCGGAGTGGGACGAGCAGACATCGTGGGAAGCGCTGGAGTGTATCGTTCGCGATTACTTCTGCGACTGGTCCGAAGATGGACCCACACCAACGCGTCAGTTTCGGACACCGAGCGATGTGCTTCGCGGCGCGCACGACATCGTGGCGGACCGCAAATGACCGGCACCGCCGTCCTCGAGCTGATCGACGCCGCGCCCGCCTTCGCCGAGCCGCAAGCCTTGTCCCCCGACGAGCTGCGCCGCGCAGGCCTCTCCGCGCTCGACCAGGAGATCCAGCGACTGCGCGGTGCCGAAGGCGAGGCCCGCGCCGGCGCCCTGCAGGAGGCCGCCCAAGCCGCCGGCAGCATCATCGGCGCCGGCGCACTCAGCGAGCCCTTTGCAAAGGCCCTATTGGAAGACGCAGCCGCCGCTGTCGGCCTCCTCAAGGAGATCGGCGCCAAGGCGGTGAAGGCGACCATCGCGGCCGCGCTGAAGGCCGGCAAGAAGGCCCCGCGCGATTTCGGCCATCCCATGCTGAGTCTGCCGCGCCCCGGCGAAGCCGGGAATAGCGCGGCTGTCCGCCTATCTTCCTCTGCTGAGGTTTCCGACCCTCCCGACCTCCCGGCCGCACCCGCGGCGGCGCGGGAATCCGACATTCCTCCCGATCCTTCCGCTTCGTCGTCGTCTGTCGCCCCCGCGCCCCCTGAGGGGCGAAGCGGGTTCGCAACCTCCCAAACGGGAGATTGCGCCGATGGCGACACTGGCGTGGGGGGCGGGGGGCGGCCGCCGGGCCGGCGCGAGGACGACGGCGCGCGCAACATGCGGCTGGCGTTCTTTCCGCTGACCGACCTCGGCAATGCCGAACGCTTTCGCGAACGCTACCGCGACAAGCTGTTGTGGTGCCCTGCGATCGGTTGGCTCGCATGGGACGGCCGCCGCTGGAGCCGCGACGGCGCCGACGACCTGGTCAAGATCGCCGAGCACGACACCGTGCGGGCCATCCAGGATGAGGCTGACGCGGTCGCCGAAAGCGGCGACAAGGAAGCCGACGATGCGCCGTGGGGCGCGCGCGACTACGTGTTCAAGGTCGACCGTGACGGCAACAAGACGATGTATTCGGACAAGATCGCCAGCTGGGGCCGCGCGTCCGAAGCGCTGAACAAGCTCGGCGCCCTGTCAAAGCGCGGCGCGCCATACTTTGCGGTCGCGATCGACAAGCTCGATGCCGACAAGATGATGATCAACGTGCGCAACGGCACGCTGGTCGTCCGCCGCAGGTCCGAGGGCGACTACGTCGAGTTCAAGCCGCATGATCCATCCGACCTGATCACCAAGCTGGCGCCCGTCGAATTCGATCCCGAGGCGCAGCGGCCGGCGTTCGACGCCTTCCTCGCCAAGGTGCAGCCGCGTGACGAGATGCGCTCCTTCATCCAGCAATGGCTCGGTCTGTCGCTGACCGGCGACGTCACCGAGCAGCTGCTGGCGTTCTTCTACGGCAAGGGCGGCAACGGCAAGTCCGTGCTGATCGATGCCGTCAGCTTCGTCGCCGGCGACTACGGCGAGACCGTCCCGATCGAGACCTTCCTCGACCACGGCAAGGCGCGCGGCGGCGGCCAGGCGACGCCGGATCTCGCCATCCTGCCCGGCGTGCGCTTCCTGCGCACCTCCGAGCCTGAGAAGGGCGCAAAGCTTGCGGAAGCCATGGTGAAGCTCGTCACCGGCGGCGAGCCGATCCAGGCGCGTCACCTCAACCGCGATTTCTTCAAGTTCTACCCACAGTTCAAGCTCACCATGAGCGGCAACTACCGGCCGACGATATCGGGAACGGACGAAGGCATCTGGCGGCGCGTGCGGCTGGTACCGTTCGGCATCACCATCCCCAAGGAAGAGCGCGACATCCACCTGCACGAAAAGCTGCGGGCCGAGGCGTCGGGCATTCTGAACTGGCTGCTGGATGGCCTGCGGGTCTGGATCGACAAGGGCCTGCACGAGCCTGAGGACGTGCTGCAGGCCACGGCGGAATACCGCTCCGCCTCCGATCCTCTTGGCCGCTTCCTGTCGCAATGCATCGTCGACTCGATCGGCGATCGTGTGCAGTCGAGCGTGCTGCACCAGGTCTACGAGGCATGGTGTGCGTCCGCCGGCGAGAACGCCTGGAAGAACCGCGGCTTCTCGCTCGCGATGGATGAGCGCGGCTACAAGCGCAAGCAGAGCGACGTCGTCTGGTGGCTCGACATGAAACTCGTCAAGAGCGTGAACGACTTCGTCGACCATGAAGGCAAGCCCATCCGCGTGCGCAACGACGGGCCAAAGGAGGCGAGTGAAGGTGTCGATATGGAAATCTGATCCTCCCATCCTCCCATAATCGGGAGGAATTGACGGCGCTTAACGTGTTGAATTGCTTGACGATGGGAGCTTGAGGGGAGTTCGGGAGCTTGTTTCTTATGTCACATGCGCGTGCGCGCGGGCGAGCGTATATTACAGACGGAAATAAGCTCCCAATCCTCCCATCCTCCCAAAGAATCTAAGAAAGCCCTGCGGCACAGTGTTTTCTTGGATTGAGGTTGAAAGCTGGATGTTCCCATGAACCTCCCAGCCTTCCTCCCGGAAAAAATATTCTCAATCGGAATATCTTTTTGAGCCCAAAAGCCCGGCCTTCCATTCCGGGTTCGATCTGTCACCAAGCGAGAGGGGAAAGCGATGCGGAGGGATGAACGACTTACCGAAGGCGTTTTCGGCGGACGTGATGGCGGAACTGGCCCGGCCATTTGTGACGCTCGATTACCGCAATGCCGAGATGAAGGGCAATCTGGAGCCGACGTGGCATGTGATCGAAACCTATGCGAATGCGGATCGCGCGGTTGCCGAGGAACTGTCAAGCCGCCGGTTCGGCATCTACCTGCCGGAAGAAGTGAGGAGCGAGATCAAGCGTGGTCGGAAGGTTGATATCGTCCGGCCGATGTTTCCGGGCTATCTGTTCGTCTTCGTGTGGCTGACCGACCGAAACTACACCAGGATCAGGTCGACGCCCGGCGTGATGCAGTTTCTCGCATCGGAGGGCACGCCAGTGGTGATCGCTGATGAGGTAATCGACATTGTGCGTGCCGTTGAGAATGGGCAACGTCCAATTTGGCGGCCGCGCAAATCGCGTGGATATCGTAAGCAAAAGGTCGCCGACGAAGGCGTGGTCGCTGCACATCCCCCGTCGGAATTCCAGGATCGGCTGATGAGGCTTGACTCCAAGATACGGAATCAGACACTTCGGAAGGCGTTGGGCCTCTCGCTAGTACCGTCCTCATGAATTTGGGGAATGCAGGAACGGAGATGGTGGACCGAAGAGACCAAAAAAAACGGTCTCTTCCCCAGCCAAAACTACGCCCAAAGCAGATACCCAGCGCGCTGTTCGACAGGCGCGATTATGAGAAACGGAAGCTGGAGCGGACAGCTGGCATCCTACCTGAAGCCCCGAGGCGGAAACGCCCGGGGCTTTTGTGTGCATAGGGTAGGCCATGCAGGATGCCCTCCGATATGGTCAACTTTCCTCCCTGGACTGAGGCCGCACGGTCTCCAAGTTCTGTGCGGCCTCCCTTTCACCGATGCACCCATGGAAGCGCTGGTACAAGACTGCCCGATGGCAGGCCTTGCGGCTCAAGATATTCCTGCGTGATGGCTACACCTGCCAGCGCAAGGAGTGTGGCAGGCTAGTAGGCGATACCAGCCAGCTGGTGTGCAATCACAAGACGCCTCACCGAGGCGATGAGCGTCTGTTCTGGTGTGAAGACAATCTCGAGACGCAATGCAAGCCTTGCCATGACAGCGTGACGCAACGCGAGGAGCAGGCGTCACTGCACATGCGTGGTGTCTGGCACTGATCATGCCCCCCCGGGGGGGTAGTTCAAAAAATTTGAAGTCATCGCGCCGCGGAC
>NZ_DASPMG010000124.1:0-9748 GCF_035627195.1 Azospirillum sp. | reverse complement strand
CCGGCCCCTCCGGCTCGATGCCCGCGCCCAGCACCAGGATGGAGATGCCCGGCTCCTCGTCGATCAGGGCCATCAGCTCGTCCCGGCGGTCGCCCTCGCGGATGTAGAGGATGGGCACGGCGCCGGTGGAGGCGTTCACCTCGCGCGCCAGCTTCTGGAGCTTCTGCTCGGCCTCGGCGCGCTGCTCCTCGCGCATCAGCGTCTCGACGGCCAGCCAGCTCTGCACCTCCGCCGGTTCGATGACGTACAGCAGCGCCACCCGCCCGCCGGACTTCTTCGCGCGCAGGCAGGCGTAGCGCAGCGCCACCTTCAATTCCGGGCTTTCGTCGACCACCACCAGGAAGATGCGCTTGTTGTCCGGGCTGTCGTGGTCTGGATTGTTGTGGTCTGGATTGCCGATCGCTTCGCTGTCGCTCATCTACACCCTCCGGAACATCGCACCCGCCAGCCAGCCGGCGGCGATGGCGCCGATCACGGCCACCACGCCGTAGGTCAGCGGCTGGCTGCGCGCGAAGTCGAAGACCTCGGCGCTGAAGCCGATCTTCGACACGACCAGCGGCGTCGTCTGGGCGCTGACCACCTCGCCGCCGCGGATCAGGAACACTTCCACGTTGTACAGGCCCGTCGGCACATTGGCCGGAAAATAGATGTTGGTGCGGAACAGCCGCTCGCCAAGGAACGTCACCTGCCCGTGCGTCAGGCCGTACTGGCCGGCGCGCTGCTTGTTGCGGATCAGCGCCTCGCGGAAGTCGCCCAGCGCCAGCGGACCGACCAGATCGCTGGTGTCCAGGCGCAGGTGCGCGGTGCCGATCTGGTGGCGCTCCAGCACCGACTCCGGCGCCAGCGACTCGAGCCGGCGGTTGGTGGCGACCACGTAGTAGCTGGGCACCTGCTCGAACAGCACGCTCTCGCGGTTGATCCAGATGCCGGCGGTGCGGTCCTTGCGGCGCACGCGCACGTTGCTGCGCGGCCCGGTCACCACGACGGCCACGTCGCCCTGCCCGTCGGTGGAGCCGAACAGCACCACCTCGGTGCCGGAAAAGCCGGTGGTGATGGCGATCAGGTGGCTGGACAGGTCGGCCACCAGCTGCTGCGCGCGCGCCGACAGGGCGAAGGTCAGCCCCACCGTCAGCGCCGTGCCGAACAGGGCGCCCAGCACGGCCAGCGGCAACGCCGCGCGCCCCCTCACCAGCCGCCCCCGCCGCCGGAGATGCTGAACAGGTCGGGCGGCGTCGTCACCAGATCCCAGGCCAGCCGGGCCGCCACGATCACCACCAGCAGGCCCAGGAGCGCGCGCGCCTGCTCGCCGCGCAGGTAACCGCCGGCCTTGGTGCCGAACTGCGCGCCGATCACGCCGCCCACCAGCAGCAGCAGCGCCAGCATGACGTCCACCGTCTGGTTGCTGGCCGCCTGCAGCACCGTCGCCACCGCCGTGGTGAAGATGATCTGGAACAGCGAGGTGCCGGCCACCAGCGCGGTCGGCATGTTCAGCAGGTAGATCATCGCCGGCACCAGCAGGAAGCCGCCGCCGATGCCCATGATCGCCACCAGCATGCCGCCCACCGCGCCGATCCCCGCCGGCAGCAGCGCCGAGATGTACAGCTTGGAGCGATGAAAGCGCATCTTCAGCGGCAGGCCGTGCAGCCAGATGTGGTGGTGCAGCTTGCCGCGCGTCGCCGTCGGCCGCCGCCCGCGGATCAGCGCCCGCGTGCTCTCCACCAGCATCAGCGAGCCGATGACGCCCAGGAAGAAGACGTAGGACAGCGAGATGGCCACGTCGATCTGGCCCAGCCGCTGGAGCAGGCCGAAGATCCACACGCCGACCGTGGTGCCGACGAGGCCGCCGATCAGCATGACGACGCCCATCTTCACGTCGACGTTGCCGCGCCGCCAGTGCGCCAGCACGCCCGACACGCTGGCCGCCACCAGCTGGTTGGCCTGCGTGCCCACCGCCACGGCCGGTGGCACGCCCAGGAAGATCAGCAGCGGCGTCATCAAAAAGCCGCCGCCCACCCCGAACAGCCCCGACAGGAACCCGACGAGCCCGCCCATGGCGAGCACCACCACGGCGTCGACCGACATTTCGGCAATCGGCAGGTAGATCAGCATCGGCGGGCCCGGCAGCGGCGCGGTTCCGCAGCTTAACCCAGGCGCCGCGCGGTGTCTCCCCCGCCGGCAGGTGGGGGAGGGTCCTATCGCCTTACACCACGCCCTTGACCAGCTCGGCCAGGGACACCTCCGGCCGGGCGCCGACGTGGCTTATCACCTCGGCCGCCGCGATGGCGCCCAGGCGGCCGCACACGGCCGGGGCAAGGCCGCGGGTGTAGCCGTAGAGGAAGCCGGCGGCGTACAGGTCGCCGGCCCCGGTGGTGTCGACCACGCGGTCCACCGGCGCCGCCGGCACCTCGAACACCTGCCCGCCGGCGACGATGACCGCACCCTTCTCGCTGCGCGTCAGTGCCGCCACCTCGCAATGGCCCTTCACCGCCTCGACCGCCACGGCGATGTCGTCGGTGCCGTACAGCGCGCCGATCTCGTGCTCGTTGGCGAACAGGATGTCGACGTGGTTGGCCACCAGGTCCAGGAACTCGTCATGGTGGCGGTGCACGCAGAAGGAGTCGGACAGCGACAGCGACACCTTGCGCCCGGCCGCGTGCGCCGCGCCGGCGGCCTTCAGGAAGGCCTCCTTGGCGCGCGGCGGGTCCCACAGGTAGCCTTCCAGGTAGGTGACCTGCGAGGCGGCGATCATCGCCTCGTCGATGTCTTCCGGCCCCAGCTCGACGCACGCACCCAGGTAGGTGTTCATGGAGCGCTGGGCGTCCGGCGTCACCAGGATCAGGCAGCGCGCGGTGGGCGCCCCGCCGTGCAGCGGGTCGGTGGCGAAGTGCACGCCGGCCGCCGTGATGTCGTGCCGGAAGACCGAGCCCAGCTGGTCGTTGCACACCTTGCCGACGTAGGCCCCCCGGCCGCCCAGCGAGGCGAAGCCCGCCATGGTGTTGCCGGCCGAGCCGCCGGAGACCTCCACGCCCGGTCCCATGCGGCCGTACAGCTCTTCGGCGCGGGCGGCGTCGATGAGGGTCATGGCCCCCTTCTCGATGCCGTTGGCGGCGAGGAAGGCGTCGTCGGCGTGGGCGATCACGTCGACGATGGCGTTGCCGATGCCGGTGACGTCGTACAGGGCGGCAGCCATGACACTCCTTATGGTGCTGTCTGGATTCGGTCTTTGATTCCGGCGCGAGTATAGCGGCCGGGCGCGCCGCCACAAGCCCGCCGGCCGCTTGCCCGCCGCCGCCGGGCGCCTTAGAACTGCGGCATCTTGCCCCGCAACAGGGAATTCCCGGACATGATCCGTGCGCTGATGCTCGCGTTCGCCCAGCTGTCGGACCCGCGTTCGCGCCGGGTGGTGTGGATCGGCGTGGCCGGCGCCATCGCCGCCTTCGTGGCGCTGCTGGTGCTGGTCGAATGGGCGCTGACCAGCACGGTGCTGACCGACTGGTCGTGGGTGGACACCGCCATCGACGTGCTGGGCGGGGTGCTGACGGTGGTGCTGGCCTGGATCCTGTTTCCGGCGATGGCCGCCATGGTCTCCGGCCTCTTGCTGGAGGAGGTGGTGGCGCGGGTGGAGCAGCGCCACTACCCGCGCCTGCCGCCGCCGCTGTCCTCCACCGTCCTCAACGACATGACGACGGCATTGCGCTTTCTGCTGGTGGTCCTGGTGGCCAACATCGTGGCGCTTCCGCTGTATCTGGCCGCGCCCGGATTGAATCTTTTGGTGTTCTATACGATCAACGGCTACTTGCTTGGCCGCGAATACTTCGAGCTTGTGGCGAACCGACGGATTGGACGGCAAGCGGCGCGCGAGCTGCGGCGCGCCTACCCACTGAAACCTTTTTTGGCCGGCGTCATAATCGCCTTTCTTTCGACCGTCCCGGTGGTGAACCTTCTGGTGCCGGTCGTCGCGAGCGCCTTCATGGTGCATGTCTTTCACACGATGCGATGGACATCTTCCGCACCCTGATTCGCCCCTTGCGGCCGGCCGGATGACCGTGATACCCCGACTCGATGGTGCGCCGACTTTTCGGGTGTGCCGTGCGACCATGGCGCCGTCATCCGAAGACGCCACATGACCTGATCTGACCAGGGGACGAGTTCATGCTGTTCGGACGAAAGAATCCGCCGGTCGGCACGCCCAAGCCGGAAGGCGCCGCCACGGCCGCGCCCGCCGCGCCGGACGCGGCGACCATGGAGCCGCCCGCCGGGGCCGTCGCGCCCTCCTCCGCCACGGCGCCCGCCGCGGCGCCCGTTCCGACGTCGCCGCAGCCGCCTTCGGCGCCGCCTGCCATGCCGACGTTCCGTCCGCCGCTTTCCGACAAGGGACCCGAGATGACCACCACCCCGCCGAAGTCCCCCACCGCACCGTCCATCCCCGGCTCCTCCTTCAAGCCGGACGTCCCGCGCCGCGTGGTCGACATCCCCGGCGCGGCACCCCGCCGTCCGGACGGCCTCGCCCCCACGCCGGCCCCGGCCCCCGTCGCCGCAGCACCCGCTCCGGCCCCGGTGGTCGCCCCCGCCGCCGACCAGCGCCGCCTGATCGTCGGCCGCGACATCTCGCTGTCGGGCGAGATCGGCTCCTGCGACATCCTGGTGGTCGAGGGCACGGTGGAGGCCAAGCTGCGCGACGGCCGCTCCATCGAGATCACCGACACCGGCCTGTTCAAGGGCTCGGTCGAGATCGACGAGGCCGACATCGGCGGCCGTTTCGAGGGTGACCTCAGCGTGCGCGGCCGCCTGACCGTCCGTTCCGGCGGCAAGATCACCGGCTCGATCAAGTACGGCGAGCTGGCGGTCGAGGCCGGCGGCCAGTTGATCGGCGACGTGCAGGTCCTGACGGCCACCGCGCCGAAGCCCGCCGCCGCCCCGGAGCCGGTCGCCGTCCTGGCCAGCGCGGAGTGAGTTGATTTGGAGCCCTTCTCCCCTTGAGGGAGAAGGGTTGGGATGAGGGGTCGTTACCGCCGGAAGGCGGGATAAAGAGTCTCTCTTCCGCCCTGCCGGGCGCAGTCACCCTCACCCCAACCCCTCTCCCCTCAAGGGAGAGGGGCTTTTTTTGTTTGCGGCCTATGCCACGCCGGGCTTCGTCTTTTTCGGCGCCCCCACCTTCTCGTCCGAGTCGCACAGGTCGGCGATGATGCACTTGGCGCAGTCGGGCTTGCGGGCCTTGCAGACGTAGCGGCCGTGCAAAATCAGCCAGTGGTGCGCGTGGCGCAGGTAGGGCTTGGGCACCACCTTCAAGAGGCCGCGCTCCACCGCCTCCGGCGTCTTGCCGGGCGCCAGGCCGGTGCGGTTGGAGACGCGGAAGATGTGCGTGTCCACCGCCATCGTCTCCTCGCCCCAGGCGACGTTCAGCACCACGTTGGCCGTCTTGCGCCCCACGCCGGGCAGCTTTTCCAGCGCCTCGCGGTCGCGCGGCACCTCGCCGCCGTGCTCGGCCACCAGGATCTCCGACAGCTTGATGACGTTCTTGGCCTTGGTGTTGAACAGGCCGATCGTCTTGATGTACTCCCGCAGCCCCTCCTCCCCCAGCTCGACCATCTGCCGGGGCGTGGTGACGCGCTGGAACAGCGGGCGCGTGGCCTTGTTGACGCCGGCATCGGTGGCCTGCGCCGACAGCACCACGGCGACGAGCAGCGTGTACGGGTTGACGTACTCCAGCTCGCTCTTCGGCTCGGGGTTGGCGGATGCCAACCGGCGAAACATGTCTTCGATGGTGGCGGGCTTCATGCCGCGGACTTTACCCGTCGGACGGGGTACCGCGCAAACGTGTCGCAGCACGGGATGCTTTACCGTGCGAACCAGCGGGGGCATAGATCCCGGCCTATGACGAACGATGTAACCCCTCCGTCACCGCGCCGCGTCTTCTTCGACGCCATCCTGCACCCGCACCGCAGCCTGGGGCGCACCGGCTTCCGCGTGCTGATGGGTGGCGTCGTGCTGGTCAGCGCCGTCGTCGGCGGCGCCTTCTGGGCGATGGGGGCGTGGCCGGTCACCGGGTTCTTCGGGCTGGACATCGTCGTCCTCTATTGGGCGTTCCGCGCCAACTACCGCTCCGCCCGCCTGTACGAGCGGGTGCGGCTGACCGACACCGACCTCACCGTGCAGCGCGTCGCCTGGAAGAAGCCGGAGCGGGTGTGGACCTTCCAGCCCTACTGGCTGCGCGTCAGCATGGACGACCCGCCCCGGCACGAGAGCCAGGTGACGCTGACCTCGCACGGGCAGTCGGTGACCGTCGGCTCCTTCCTCAGCCCGGACGAGCGGCTGGAGTTCGCCAAGGCGCTGAACGGTGCGCTGACCACGTGGCGCCACGCGCCGTGCCAGCCCGAACCGGTCGGCTGAGGGCGCAAGAATCGGGTTGGCCGGCGGCCCGCGAGTCGCCACCCTTGGTGTCCGACGCAAGAGGGATACCGCCATGCTTGCCCAAGTTGCCCACGCCACCACCGACGACACCGACAGCGCCCACTACCGCGCGCTGACCGTCACCATCCGCCACCTCGTCGACCACTGGCAGGACCAGCCTTCGCTGGAGGAACTGGCCGGCGTCGCCGGGATGAGCCCCTACCATTTCCAGCGCCTGTTCACCCGCTGGGTCGGCATCAGCCCCAAGCGCTTCGTGCAGTTCCTCACGCTCGACCACGCCAAGCGCCTGCTGGCGGAGAACCAGAGCGTGCTGGACACCGCGCTGGACGTCGGCCTGTCCGGCCCGTCGCGCCTGCACGACCTGTTCGTGGCGTGCGAGGCGATGACGCCGGGCGAGTACAAGGCCGAGGGCGCCGGCCTGACCATCCGCTGGGGCCTGCACGACAGCCCGTTCGGCCGCGCGCTGGTCGGCAGCACGGAGCGCGGCGTGTGCTGGCTGACCTTCGCCGACCGTTCCGACGCGTCCGACGCGCTGGCCGAGTTCGAGGCGGCGTGGCCGGCTGCCCGGCTGGTGGAGGACGCCGAATCTACCCGTGACGTGGCCGCCCGCGCCTTCGGCTGGGAGGGCGGCTGGCGGTCGGCCGACGGCGAGCCGCTGCGCCTGCTGCTGAAGGGCACCAACTTCCAGGTCAAGGTGTGGGAGGCGCTGCTGCGCATCCCCTCGGGCGCGGTGGTCAGCTACGAGGACGTGGCGCGCGCCATCGGCCAGCCGACGGCCATGCGCGCGGTGGGCGCCGCCGTGGGCCGCAACCCCGTGTGCGTGCTGATCCCCTGCCACCGGGTGATCCAGAAGTCCGGCGTCATCCACAACTACCGCTACGGCGTGCCGCGCAAGCGCGCCCTGCTGGCCTGGGAACAGGCGCGGCTGGTGGGGGAAGAGGCGGCCTGAGCCGCCTTACGCCGACCGCGCGGCCGGGCCGGGCCAAGCGGCGTCGGTCGGGTCGGCGTCGGCCGGGTCGGCCGTGTCGGACGGCGCGGCCGGCGGCAGCGGCACGTCGAACCAGAAGCGGCTGCCGCGGCCGGGTTCGCTCTCCACGCCGATCTCGCCGTCCATCAGCGTCACCAGCCGCTTGCAGATGGCGAGGCCCAGGCCGGTGCCGCCGAAGCGGCGGGTGATGCCGCCGTCGCCCTGGACGAAGTCCTGGAACAGCTTGGCGCGCACCTCCTCGGTCATGCCGATGCCCTGGTCGGCGACGCTGAAACGGTACCAGTCGCCGTCCTGTCCGGGGAAGCGCAGCCGGGTCAGGCTCAGCGCGACGCAGCCGCCCTTGCTGAACTTCATGGCGTTGGACAGCAGGTTCACCAGCACCTGCCGCAGCCGCATGGCGTCGCCCCGCACGTGCGACGGCACGTCGTCGCCGACGGTCACCGACAGGGTGATGCCCTTGCCGCGCGCCGTCTCCTCGAAGGGGCAGGTGCTCTCCTCCAGCAGCTCGGCCACCGGCAGGTCCTGCACGTCCAGGTGCATGTGCCCGGCGTCGAACTTCGAGATGTCCAGGATGTCGTTGAGGATGTCGAGCAGGCTCTGGCCCGACGCCAGGATCGTCTGCGCCTGCCGGTGCTGTTCGTCGTTCAGCGGCGACAGCAGCAGCACCTGCGCCATGCCCATCACGCCGTTCAGCGGCGTGCGGATCTCGTGGCTCATCATGGCCAGGAACTGCGCCTTGGCACGCTCGCCGGCCTGGGCGCGGGTCTTCTCCGCCTCCAGGTCGACCATCAGGGCGCGGATCTCGCGGTTGTGGGCATCGAGCGCGGCGTTGCGCAGCGCCAGCTCGTGGTTGGCGCGCAGCCTCTTCGTCCACAGGACGGCGAGGACCGCCCACAGCGCCAGCATGGCCCCGGCGAACGGCAGGCCGACCACGTTCCACAGCTGGCGGCTGGGCAGTTCGGCGTCCCAGACGACGGTGCCGGCCGGCGCCCCCTCCACCGTCGTCAGCGCGACGCCGCCCTCGGCCGCCCCTTCCTCGATCCGCATTTCCGAGAAGGAGCCGTCGAACATGCTTCCCAGGTCGGCGACGATGTCGGCCAGCGGCCGCAGGAGGAGGAGCACGGACGACGTCTGCGTGTCCGGCGGGTCCTGCGGGCTCTCGAACGGCGACAGGCGGCTGGCCGCCACGGCGTAGGGCGCGCCGTTCAGGAAGACGATGCCGTCCACGTACTTGGGGTCCGGCGTCGGCACGGCGCGCGCCTGCCGGATCAGCGTCATGAGGCCGGCGTTTTCGGTGGCGCGGAACCCGGCGTCCAGGGCGCCGTCGCGGCTGCGCGCCCAGCGCACGGCGTCGGCGCCGTCGACCACCAGCGAGGCGCCGATGTTGAACGAGGTGAACAGGTAGTCGCCCAGGTTCTTTTCCGCCCAGGTGACGTCCTGCACCTGCTCGTCGTGCAGCTTGGCGTAGGCCTCGTCCCACCACGCGTAGTCCGACACCCGCTGGCCGAGCTGCTGGCGCGCGTGCCGCACCTGGGCGCCGACCAGCCGCTGGGCGTTCGCCTTGAACACCCCGTCGTTGAAGGCGGCGGAGTACTGGATGAGGCCACCCGCCGTGACCGCCAGCCCCAGGACGATCAGCGCCGGCCACAGCAGACCGGAGAGCAGGCGGCGGAGCCGGCTGGCGCTGCGGCCGTCCGGCCGGGCGTCCGCGTCCGCATCGGGCGGCGATGCCTGCGGGTTCATCCCTGCGCTCCTGCGGTTCGTTTCCGCGGCCGGCATTCAGGACCGGCGGGATTGGAATACGCGACTATGACGCGGGAGCGGGGGTGACGGCAATCTTGTTGATAGTCGTAACGACGTCAGGCTGCCCGTCAGCCCACCCGTCAGCCTACCAGGGCGGCGTCGGGCAACTCACCGGCGACGACGCGGTCCTTGCCGGCCTGCTTGGCCAGATACATGCGGTGGTCGGCCAGCTCCACCAGCTTTTCCCACTCCCGCGGGCCGTCGGCGGTGTGCTCGGCGATGCCGACGCTGGCGGTCTGCCGCGTGCCGTCCGGGCGGCGGCCGAAGCCCTCGCCGCGCAGCCGCTCGACCGCCTTCAGGGCACCCTCGCATGGCGTGTTGGGCATGACGACCAGGAACTCCTCGCCGCCCCAGCGGACCAGCACGTCGCTCTGCCGCAGCATGCCGCGGATCGCCTCGGCCGCGCCGCGCAGCACCTTGTCGCCCTCGTCGTGGCCGTAGCGGTCGTTGACCTTCTTGAAGTCGTCCAGGTCGAAGAAGATCAGCGACAGCGGCTGGTCGGAGCGCTGGGCGTGCGCGAACTGCAGGCGCAGCAGCTCCTCGCCG
>NZ_DASPMG010000123.1:0-11802 GCF_035627195.1 Azospirillum sp. | reverse complement strand
GGTCATCACGGCCGAGCAGATGCTCGACGCCTATTCGTCCATCGGCATGCCGCTGATGTACAAGCACTGGTCGTTCGGCAAGCACTTCGCCCGCGACGAGATGCTGTACCGCAAGGGCTTCCGTGGCCTGGCGTACGAGATCGTCATCAATTCCAGCCCCTGCATCAGCTACATCATGGAAGAAAACACCATGACGATGCAGACGCTGGTGATCGCCCACGCGGCGTTCGGCCACAACCACTTCTTCAAGAACAACCAGCTGTTCGTCCAGTGGACGGACGCGCGCGGCATCCTCGACTATCTGGAGTTCGCCAAGGCCTACATCGCCCAGTGCGAGGAACGCTACGGGCTGCCGGCGGTGGAGCGGGTGCTGGACGCCGCGCACGCGCTGATGGCGCAGGGCGTGCACAAGTACCCGAAGAAGCGCGTGCTCGACCTGCGCGAGGAGCAGCGGCGCGAGCGCGAGCGGCAGGAGTACCAGGAGCAGACCTTCAACGACCTCTGGCGCACCGTGCCCCGCCCGGCCGCCGGCGGCAGCCGCCCGTCCCGCACGGTGAGCGAGCGCAAGAAGCTGCTGGGCCTGCCGGAGGAGAACCTGCTCTACTTCCTGGAAAAGAAGGCGCCGCGCCTGCAGCACTGGGAACGCGAGATCCTCCGCATCGTCCGCCACATCTCCCAGTACTTCTACCCGCAGAAGCAGACGAAGTTGATGAACGAGGGCTGCGCCACCTTCGTCCACTACACCATCATGAACCGCCTGCACGAGAAGGGGCTGATCACCGACGGCTCGATGCTGGAGTTCCTGCACTCGCACACGGCGGTGGTGTTCCAGCCGGAGTTCGACGACCCGCGCTTCTCGGGCATCAACCCCTACGCGCTGGGCTTCGCCATGATGCAGGACATCCAGCGCGTGGCCGAGAACCCGACCGACGAGGACCGCTACTGGTTCCCCGACCTCGCCGGCCGCGGCGACGGCATCGCGGCGGTGCGCGAGGCCTGGGCCAACTTCCGCGACGAGAGCTTCGTGCTCCAGTACCTCAGCCCGCACCTGATCCGGAAGCTGAAGCTGTTCAGCGTGCGCGACGACGCCGAGGACCCCTACCTGCTGGTCGAGCACATCCACAACGAACGCGGCTACCGCCACATCCGCAAGCTGCTGGCCCGCCAGTACGACCTGGCCTTCCTGGAGCCGGACATCCAGATCGTCGACGTCGACCTCGCCGGCGACCGCAAGCTGATCCTGCACCACCGCGTCACCAACGGCGTGCTGCTGGAGGAGAGCGACGCCAAGGCCGTGCTGCGCCACATCGCCAACCTCTGGGGCTACGAGGTGCAGCTGGTCGAGGTGTCGGCGGTGTCGGAAGCCGTCCTCAAGGAGCACGCGGTCACGGCCCCCAGCAACGCCGCGGCGTGACGAACGCCCTCCGGTACGGGGAACGCGAGGCGGCCGATCCTCGCGTTCCCCGCCGGAGTGCCCCGGTGGAGTGGGATGCCGTCAGGCTCAGGCCGGAATCAGCTTCCAGCTCTTGTAGTCGTTGGGCGTGACCGCCGGGAAGGCGCAGTAGAGCTGCAAGCGCTGGTAGCGCCCGTAGTTGTCTCCTTCGGCGGGTTTGTCCTGCACGCTGGCGTCACCGTCCAGAACGCAGTTCATGTGCCGGTTCTTGAACATGAAGTAATCCTTCTCCGGCGTGAGGAGGATACGCCAAGTGGTGCGGCCGGCAAAGTCGTCCTGACCGTTGTACTTCGTGTCGTTCGGCTTCGCGATGCTGATCAGCTCGCGATCGATCGACTTGTGGGCGGACTTGTAGTTTCCCTGCCAGTCGATCACCTTGTCGACATAGTGACAGGTGTACCGGATGACGCCGAGTCGGGCCTGCGAGGGCAGTGCCGTGCTGATGGAGACGTCGTATTCGCCGGCCGCCGACAGCTTCCACTGCTGGTGGGTGTTGCCGGGCGCCTGCTCCCAATCGATGTAGACGGCCGGCTGATCCATGACGAGCGCGCTCCCGTCGATCCGATCGCGCCCTTCCGTGGAGTCGAGGGCGTGACGGCTCTGCTTCTGCACGATGTAGTAGGTCGGCTGCTCCCTGCCGACGTAGATTTGATAATACAAGGTGAACGCCTGCGGGTGTGCGTTCCTCAGATTGTCCCAGATCTCCGCGGCGGCTTTGTTTATGCTGTCAATAAGCTGCTCCCTGGAATACCCCAGGGGCTTCTGCAAGATGTTTTCTTTTTTATTGTGGCTCCAGTCCTCGCAAGCGGCAAATATATAATATAGCCGGAGCAGTGTGTTGACAGCCAGCCCGGCGAGTTCGGTCATAAGTTCGACGTATTGTTTCAGATCGACTTCGCTTGTCGTCGCGCTGCTCAAGAGGTAATCAGAATAGGCATTCAGTGTGCTGGGTTGGAAATGCGATGTTTCCGAGACTCCACGCATGGCGCCGAGAATGGAGTCAACCAGGAAAGAGCATCCTCGAGTCGCAATGACATATTTGTTGTAGTGATCCTGAAGAATTTCGTCGGAATGATAATCGGTCTCGTCGCCGGAAGCTTTCTTGGCGAGATTGGCGAGCTCATTCTCAATTTGGTCTGCAATTCTTTTGGTATCTTTGACTGTGTTGAAGAAATCCTGCGACAGGACTGTGAATTGAATCTTGTCGATAGACACTTGGAGGCTGGCGACGCGAGAGTCCAGCTTGTCGATGATGCCCTTGATCTCCATCAATGTTTCTTCTGGAGACTTCTTCTTCGTGATCGCTTTCCACGCTTCGTCAATGGCGATTTTCAGGACGATCTTGCCGATTTCGGCGGCAGGATTGAAGCTAGAGGGCACGGTTGGGTCTCCATGGTTCGGGCATTCCGCGTGCCAATCCGATAAGCACTGGACACGAAGGCGCAGATGTATCCGTGATCCAACTGTCGAATTGATTGCACGTCTCTGATGCATGAGACTTTATGTGCGATAATTTTCCTTCGTCAACGGAAAGTATAATTTTATATGTATACATGACATCGGTGGTCTCCGCACGGCTGATGCCGCGGTGCGCAAATTTCACCGAACCTTAATTTGCCGCGCCGAACCGCAGGCCGTATCGCTGTGGCCGACATCGGCAAGCCACAGCGGGTTCCCCATGAACACCACAGCCCCCGGTTCCCGCCGCTTTGGGATCAAGGCGAAGATGCTGCTGGCCTTCGGCGCCGTCGCGGCGCTGCCGTGTCTGGCGGCGGTGGTCGGCTGGCTGTCCTACGCCGACGTCAAGGGGCGGGTGACCGACATCACCGAAACGCAGGTGCCGGTGCTCAGCGCCGCCCAGGGGCTGGCGGTGGCGACGGCGCGAATCATGGCGCTGGGCCCACTGATCGACGCAGCGCGCGGGCCGGACGAGCTGCGCGCCCTGGCCGCCGAGACCGACGCCCAGCGCGCCGGGCTGGCGCGCCTGCTCGACACGCTGGGGCGCGGCCCGGTCGAGCCGGCCCGCATCGACGCCATGCGCGAGGCGGCGGGGTCGGTGCTGTCCAACATCGGCGCGCTGGCGCAGGCCACCGCGCGCCGTCTGGAGCGGCGGGAGCGGCGCGCCGCCCGGCAGGCCGAGCTGAACGCCGTGCACGCCCGCCTGCTGGAAGTGCTGGAGCCGGAGATGGAGCGCTCCGGCCGCGACTTGGCCGGCGCCATCGGCGCCATGTTGGAGACGGCGGGGCGCGCCACCGGTTCCATCGGCGACGAGCTGGGGCAGGCGGTCATCCCGCTGTTCCAGCTGCGCGGCGCCCTGTCTGGCCTGACCAAGGCGCTGCTGCTCGGCGCCTTCGAGACGGACCGTTCCAAAGTCATGTCGCTGTCGGCCGATTTCGACTCGGCGGTGTCCGACCTGCAGGGCGCCGTGCGCCCGCTGGTCAACGACGCCGCGGCGGCGCCCGTGGTGCAGGCCGTGCGCACCCTGCTGGCGCACGGCGACGGGCCGGACAGCGTGTTCCTGCGCCGCGTGCGCCAGCTCACCCCCGACCTGCCGGCGGAGGAGGCGCGCGCGCTCGCCACCCGGATGGCGAAAGCGGTGGACGAGATCGTGGCGCTGGACACCGACGCCAACGCCCGCATGCTGCCGCTGATGCTGAACGCCCGCGGCCGCATCGCCGGTGCCGCTGGCGACATGGAGCGGCAGGTGCAGGAACTGGCCACCCACACCGTTCCCGCAGCCCAGCAGGCCTACCGCGCGCTCAGCGGCCTCCTGGCCGAGACGAACCTGATGGCCGGCCTGCTGGCCGACGCCGGCAACGCCGAGACGCCGGCCCGGCTGGAGGAGGCGCGGCGCCAACTGGCCGCCGGCGCGCGGGCGCTGGAGGTGCTGGCCGCCGATTTGCCGGAAGGGGACGCGGCGGCGGTGGTCCGGCCGCTGGTCCGCCAGCTGCTCGACCTCGGCTTCGGCGACGCCGGCATCCTGGCCCTGCGCCAGGGGGAGCTTCAGGCCTACGCCGAGACGGCGGCGCTCAACGCCCGCAACCGCGCGCTGGCGGTCAACCTGTCCGCCGTGGTCGACGCCCTGGTGGCGGCGGCCGGGGAGGCGGCGGCGCGGGGTGCCGCGGCGGCCGACGCCGCGCTGGACCGCACCAACATGATCCAGATGCTGCTGGCCGGGGCGGGGGTTCTGATGGCGGCGCTGATCGTCTGGCTCTACGTCGGGCGCGGCATCGTCGGCCGGCTGGAGCGGCTGGCGCACGCCATGCAGCGGGTGGCGGCCGGCGACCTGTCGGTGGACGTGCGGCGCGCCGGCCACGACGAGATCGCCGTCATGGCCGGCGCGCTGGACGTCTTCATCGCCAACGCCCGCTCGGTCGAGGAGGCCCGCCGCCACGTGGAGGAGGAGCGGGCGCGCGCCGCCCGCGCCCGGCGCGAGAGCATGATGGAGATCGCCGCCCAGTTCGAGCGCGACGTGCTGGCCAGCGTCAACATGCTGGCCGACGCCGCCACCGCCATGCACGGCCGGGCCGAGGCGCTGACCGGTCTCGCCGCCCGCGCCAGCGAGCGCGCCGGCGCCGCGCTGGAGGCCACCGCCGAGACCTCGGCCGGCGTCCAGCAGGTGGCCACCGCCACGTCGGAGATTTCCACCTCCATCGGCGAGATCAGCAAGCGCACCGCCGAATCCGCCCGCATCATCGGCGAGACCGCGGCGGGGGCGGAGCAGGTGAAGGGCGCGGTGGCCCAGCTGTCGACCGCCGCCGACCAGATCGGCGTCATCGTCACGCTGATCAACGACATCGCCAGCCAGACCAACCTTCTGGCGCTGAACGCCACCATAGAGGCGGCCCGCGCGGGCGAGGCCGGGCGCGGCTTCGCCGTCGTGGCCGGGGAGGTCAAGGCGCTCGCCGGCCAGACCGCGCAGGCGACCGCCGAGATCGCCCGGCAGGTCGCCGCCACCCAGGCCGCCAGCCAGCAGACCGCCGTCGTCGTCGAGCTGATGGCGGCCAGCATCCAGCGCATCGAGGGCAACGCCTCCGCCATCGCCGCCGCGGTGGCCGAGCAGTCGACCATCACCGAGGAGATCGTCGGCAGCTCCAACCGCGTGGCCGCCGGCACGCAGGAGGCGTCCAACCACGTCGGCGACGTGTCGGGCGCGGCCGGCACCGTGCGCAACGAGGCGCAGGAGGTGCTGACCGTCTCCGCCAGCGTGGCGCGCGAGGCGGCCACGCTGGGCAGCGCGGTCGACCGCTTCCTGTCGGAGATCCGCGCCGCGCGCTGACGCCTACTGACGCCTACCCCTCGCCGTCGCGCGGGCCGGCGGGCGCGGCCGCCGTCATCGGCAGGGGCGGCGCGTCGGCGCGTCCGGCGTGCCCCTCGAACGGCAGCAGGTCCATGAAATACTCGCGGTAGATCGGAGACGGCCGGTGCATCCCGCGGTGGCCGGAGGCGGCGTGCGGCATGCCCTTCGGAACGGAGTCGCGCATTGCAAAACCTTCCCTATTGTTCTGGTCGAAAGGGAGTCTTCTTGGCCGGCTCCAGTATTCGACTCATAGGGGAAGCGCGCCGTCGAATCCATATGAATATAGCTATAGATCTGTATTGCAAATGTATGCGATGAAATATGCGGAAGACGGTGTCGGGCACGGCGGTGTCGCCGTTGCCGGGATGAAATGATCGAATTCAAATGTATTTGTTTTGTATCTGAAGGGATGGCCGCGCCGACGCTTGGCGCCAACCTGCCGGGGGCGGGTTGGTTACCGCTCCGGTTCCGGCTTGATGCCGGCGTCCTTCATCCGGTGCACGAGGTCGAGGATGACCGTGCTCATCTCCGGGAAGTCCAGCGCCAGCGCGTTGCGTTCCGCGTCCACGCGCACCACGTGGGCGACCTGCCGGCCGCCGCCGCCGGCGGCGCCGCACGGGTCGGGAACGTCGGCGCAGTGGACGTCCAGCTTGACGCGGTCGCCGGGCGACAGCTCCAGCTCGCCGCGGTAGTTCTCCAGCAGCAGGCCGCGGATCGACCAGTTCACCGTCTGGTACTTGTGCCCGCCCAGCTCCACCGTCATCACCGGGTCCATGTAGCGGATGCAGCGCCGCCGTTCGATGCCGCCGGGCGCCTTGGCGCCGACGTCGTGCTGTTCCAGCTTGCGCGCTGCGGCCTGCTTGGTGCGGTCGTCGATGCCGTCCTTGCTGGTCATCAGCGCCGCCTGCACGCGCCGTTCGACGGCGCTGCGGAACTCCTCGTCGGCGCCGAAGCGCACGGCCTTGGCGTAGTGTTCCTTGGCCTTCGAGATCAGCTCGTTGCGGCCCTTGTCGTCACCGGCGTGGCCGCGCCGCTCGGCCTGGCCGATCAGCGTGTCGACGCTCAACTGGTAGGCGCCGCGCTGGATCGTCTTGGTGGCCTCGCGGAATTCGGTGGCGCGCTGGGTGGGGAACTCGCGGGCCTTCAGCAGCTCGGTCATGATCGCCGCCTGGGCGTCGACGTTGGCCGGGTTGCCGCTCTCGGCCGCCTGACGGAGCTGACGCACCAGCGCTTCGGCCTTGCGCAGCAAGGCGTCCTCCAGCTTCCGGCGCTGCTCCGCATCCATGACGGCGGGCATGACAACCTCCGCGACCACGTCGCACAAGGTTAGATTACGTGCCCTTCAATTAATGATCTGTGAATGGGGAAATATTGCTGCGGCGCACACAATGGATCCGTAGGTTGGGTTGAGCCATGGGCGAAAACCCAACGCGCGCTGCATTGCGGCCACGTTGGGTTTTCGCTGGCGCTCAACCCAACCTACGGCCGGTCCGCCGTGCCGAACGTCTCGGCCGTGAAGTGGAAAGCCTGGAGGGTGCCGGTCTCGCGGTCGGGCTCCAGGCCGGCCTTGGCCTTCAGGTTGCGCAGGAAGGCGCGCGGCTCGGGCAGGGCGTCCCACACCTTGGGCAGGAACAGGGCGCTGCGGCCCTGGTCGCGGATCACCAGCCCGTCCACGCCCGGCCGCAGCTGCGCCAGCAGATCGGCTTCGTCGGTGAACCGCACCGGCCGGCTGTGGCTGAGGATCGACACGGTGAGGTCCACCCGCTCCACCTCCGCCGCCGTCATCGGGCCGAAGCGCGGGTCCTGCATGGCCGATTTGTACGTGTTCTCGACCACGTCCTTGATCAGCGGGTTGACCGGCTGCAGCGTGCCGATGCAGCCGCGCAAGGTCCCGCCGATCTCCAGCGTCACGAAGGTCTTGCGCAAGCTCCGCAGCGGCATCGGGAACGTCTCCACCGCCACCTCGGGCGGCCGGCCGCGCTCCACCGCGTGGCGCAGCGACTGGATCGCGCAGCCCAGCAGCTGGTGCCGGTGCGCGTCGCTCAGCCGCGCGTCCTCGGCGTACTCGAAGGTGTAGGCGCCATAGCCGACGACGCGGTTCCGGTCGCCCGCCGTGTCACCGGAATTGCGCAGGTCGCGCGTGGTGGCGCGCAGGTCCAGCGCCCGGGCGCGCAGCAGCAGCCCCGACACCGGCTTGTAGCCGCAGGCGTAGTCCCCGTTCAGCGTGTCGGGCGTCGCCGTCTCGATGGCCTGCGAGGCGGCGAGGTCCAGCCCGCGCGCCGTGTCGTAGTCGTGGAAATGGCTGAGGTCGGAGCTGACGACGATCAGCGTCTCCGGCCCGCCCCACAGCCGCTCCAGCACGTGCTCCACCGTCTGCGGCGCGCAGGCGCCGACCACCAGCGGCACCACGGTGAAGTCATGGAAGGTCCGCTGCAGGAAGGGCAGGTGCACCTCCAGCGAATGCTCCCCCTCGAACGCCTGGTCCAGGATCTGCACGTCGGGCAGCCCCAGGATGGCGCCGAGCGCCGCGCGGTCCACCGGCACGACGCCCAGCGGCGTCACCATGCCCTCGGCCGATGGGGCGGCGAGGCCGCGGAACGGGTGGCGGTGCGCCGGGCCCAGCAGGATCACGCGGCGCACCCGGTCGGCCATGTGGCGCACGGCGGCGTAGGCGGTGCCGGCGATCGGGCCGGAGTACACATAGCCCGCGTGCGGCGCCACGATGGCCTTGGCCGCCACCGGCTCGATCCGCGCGCGGGCGATGCAGTCGTCCACCACGCGGGCCAGCGTCTGCGGATCGGCGGGGTAAAAGGCGCCGGCCACGGCGGGGGCGCGAAGATTCGGGGTATGAAGAGTCGTCATGGATTGGACACCGCTGCGGCAATGACCATATGCGGAACAGGATAAACCAGACTTCGGGTGTCACCGCGGCTTTTTCCAGGGGGAATTTGCCGTTCCTTTGTTCAGGACGCGTCTTTCGATGACCCACATCCATCCCGCCCGCTACTGGCACGCGCTCGACGACGGGCGACTCCAGTGCGACGTGTGCCCACGCCACTGCAAGCTCCAGGACGGCCAGCAGGCGCTGTGCTTCGTGCGCGAGCGGCGGGGCGACGAACTCGTCCTCACCACCTACGGCCGCTCGTCCGGGTTCTGCATCGACCCCATCGAGAAGAAGCCGCTCAACCACTTCCTTCCCGGCACGCCGGTGCTGTCCTTCGGCACGGCCGGCTGCAACCTGACCTGCAAGTTCTGCCAGAACTGGGACATCTCCAAGAGCCGGGAGATGGACACGCTGGCCGATGCCGCCAGCCCGGAAACGATCGCGCGGGCGGCGCAGCGGACCGGCTGCCGGTCGGTGGCCTACACCTACAACGACCCGGTCATCTTCCTGGAATACGCGGTGGACGTGGCGCAGGCCTGCCACGCGCAAGGCGTGAAGAACGTGGCCGTCACCGCCGGCTACATCTGCGCCGAGCCGCGCGCCGAGTTCTACCGCCACATGGACGCCGCCAACGTGGACCTGAAGGCGTTCACGGAAGAATTCTACCACAAGGTCACCGGCTCCCACCTCGCCCCGGTGCTCGACACGCTGAAGTACCTGGTGCACGAGACCGAGGTGTGGGTGGAGATCACCACGCTGCTCATCCCCGGCGAGAACGATTCGGACGCCGAACTGCACGCCATGACCGTCTGGATCGCCGAGAACCTGCGTCCGGACGTGCCCGTGCACTTTACCGCCTTCCACCCCGACTACAAGATGCGCGACAAGGACTGGACTCCGCACGCCACGCTGCTGCGCGCCCGCGCCATCGCCGTGGCGAATGGGCTGAAACACGTCTACGTCGGCAACGTGCGGGACCTGGACCACTCCTCCACCTACTGCACCGGCTGCGGCGCCCGTCTGATCGGCCGCAGCGGCTACACCCTGTCCGACTGGCACCTGGACGACCACGGCGCCTGCCGCACCTGCCACACGCCCTTGGCCGGCGTGTTCGAGGCCCGGCCGGGCGACTGGGGTGCGCGGCGCCAGCCGGTGCGGCTCAGGGATTACGCGGTGGCGTGAGGGGCCTTGGATTTTCCGTTTCCCCCTTGTCACCTCGGCCCGCATTCCGCATCTTACGGAAGATACGGAATGGGAGGGCCCGCATGTCGATCACCGCTCCGGCTTCCGAAGTCCAGAAGAACTTCGGCGCCTATCACGACCGTGCCCTTGTCGAACCCGTGCGCGTAACCCGCTATGGCCGGGAAACGGTCTACATCATATCCGCAGATGCCTACCGTTCCCTCAAGCAGGCGCAACGTCAGGCAATCGCATCGGCCGACCTGTCCGATGACGAGGTGAAGCTGATCGAGGATGCGGAAATCCCGGCCGAGCATCGCTACAGCCTCGACGATCTGGCTGAGTGATGCCACTGCCCACACCCGCTCCAGGCTTGGTGATCGGGTATTCCTATCTCTGGCACCGGGAGCGGCAAGGGGAGGGGCGCAAGGACCGTCCGTGCGCCATCGTGATCGTCAGTGCCGATGCCGATGGCGACCGCATCGTCTATGTCGCCCCGATCACGCATTCACCGCCGCTTGACCCCGACGGTGCGCTGGAAATTCCGGCCAGGGTGAAGCGGCACCTGGGCTTGGATGCCGAGCGATCCTGGATCGTCACGAACGAGTTGAACCGGTTCGTGTGGCCTGGGTACGGCCTCAGGCCTGTTGCTCGCTCGACGCCGGATCGGTTCGACTGGGGTTTTCTGCCATCCGAACTGTTTCAGGAACTCAAGCACCGCATCGTCGCCCATCAGAAGGCCAAGCGGCTCAAGCTGGTGGCGCGGGAGCCGTAGGCCCCCTCATCCCCCCGTCACGTTGATCTCCACCATCACGGTTTCCTCGTGGAAGGTGGCGGCGTGGCGGGTGTGGGCGGGGAGGTGCAGCATGACACCCGCGCGCAGCTCGTGCTCCCCGTCGTCGCAGCGCACGGTGGCGCGGCCGGAGAGCACGTGCAGCCACTGCTCGTGCGGGTGGTCGTGGGGGGCCGCCTCGGTGCCGGCCTTCAGGCGCAGGTGGCGGAAGACCACCCCGTCGCCCACCAGCGTCTTCGACCAGACGCCGTTTCCCGCCTCGCGCTCGGGAACCGCGTCCCAGTCGTGCCCCGCCGAACCCATTCTCCGCCTCCGTCGTGACGCTCTCCGTCCAGTGACGTGAGCGCCCGGCGACGGAGGTCAAGGATCGAACGTCACGCTCAGGCCGTGCGGATGGTGGCGACGAAGCGCTCCACCTCCTGGCGCAGCTGGCTGGACTGGCGCGACAGCTCGTCCGCGGCGGTCAGGCTCTGGCCCGCCATGCTGCCGGTCTCGCCCGCCGCCTTGGTGACGCCGGTGATGTTGGACGACACCTCGTGCGTGCCGGCGGCGGCCTGCTGGACGTTGCGGCTGATCTCCCGCGTCGCCGCCCCCTGCTCCTCGGCGGCGGCGGCGATGGCGGTCACCGTCTCGTTGATGCTCATCATCGTGCGGCCGATGGACTGGATGGCGCCGACGGCGCTGCCGCTCACCGCCTGCATCTCGGCGATCTGCTGGCTGATGTCCTCCGTCGCCTTGGCCGTCTGGTTGGCGAGGTGCTTGACCTCCTGCGCCACCACGGCGAAGCCCTTGCCGGCCTCGCCTGCGCGCGCCGCCTCGATGGTCGCGTTCAGCGCCAGCAGGTTGGTCTGGCTGGCGATCGACTGGATCAGGCTGACCACGTCGCCGATCTTCTGCGCGGCGGTGGCGAGGCCTTCCATGGTGCTGTTGGTCTTGTCGACCTCGCCCACCGCCTCCGACGCCATGCGGGACGACAGCGCGATGCGCTCGTTGATCTCGGCGATGGAGCGGGTCAGCTCCTCCGCCGCGGCGGCCACGGTCTGCACGTTGGCGCTGGCCTGGTCGGCGGCGGCGGCGACCGCCACGGCCTGCCGGTCGGCCTCCTCGGCGATGGCGGACAGGCCCTGGGCGTTGGCGCGCATGTGCTCGGACTGCGCCGCCACGCCGCGCACCACGCCGCCGACGGTGCTCTC
>NZ_DASPMG010000122.1:0-3310 GCF_035627195.1 Azospirillum sp. | reverse complement strand
CTGCCGCACCGGCGAGCCCGGCGTCTACGCCATCGGCGACGTGACCCAGCCCCCCTGGCTGGCGCACAAGGCCAGCCACGAGGGCGTCATCTGCGTGGAGGCCATCGCCGGCAAGCACCCGCACCCGCTCGACATCCGCTCCATCCCCGGCTGCACCTACTCCCACCCGCAGGTGGCGTCGGTCGGCCTGACCGAGGCGAAGGCCAAGGAGCAGGGCTACGACGTGAAGGTCGGCCGCTTCCCCTTCATGGGCAACGGCAAGGCCATCGCGCTGGGCGAGCCGGAGGGCTTGGTGAAGACGGTCTTCGACGCCAAGACCGGCGAGCTGCTGGGCGCGCACATGGTCGGGGCCGAGGTGACGGAACTGATCCAGGGCTACACGGTCGCCAAGACCATGGAGACCACGGAGCAGGAGCTGATGCACACCGTGTTCCCGCACCCGACCCTGTCGGAGATGATGCACGAGTCCGTCCTTGATGCCTATGGCCGGGCGATCCACTTCTAGTTAGATTGTGATCCTGGCTATGCCCGGTCGGCATAGGCCGCCCGGGCATCAGGAGGGATTATGGACGAGAATCCGTACGCAAATCTCGCTAAGGCCGTAGCCGACAAGCGACGCGAAGAACTGAATGCTGAGCGTATCAGAAATGAAGCTGCTCTGCATGATGCGGAGGAAGCGCGGAGAGAAGCTATCAATATAGTTGATTCAATTTTTGATAACATTATTGTTCCTGAGATGAAAAAAGCTTGCGAAGCATTTAGTAAAGCTGGGGTTGATGCCCAGGTTAAATGTGAGCGTGGGGTGGTTGCGTCGTCACAGATTCCGAGCGCCAGCCTCAAACTTCAGGTTCGGCAACGCGAGATGGAGGGGCCATCCATATCGTTCGATGCTACTCCCGATCTAGCGAAGGTGATCATTCAAATACGCATGGCTTCGAGGTCGATTCATGCCGCATTTTCACCGTTTGCGACGGCAAGCGACGATTCGTATAGAAACGCAGTTGTGCCTGTGGAGCAAGTTTCGTTGCAGTCCGTTGGCGCGCTTCTAAGGGAGTTCATTCAGAATACACTTCCAAAGGTTCTTCGTTAATGCCTGACCAATCCGAGAAGCTCCGCCATCCCGAAAAGGCCCACCGGCCGGACAACCCCATCCAGCGCAAGCCGATGTGGATCCGCGTCAAGGCCCCGACCAGCGCCGAGTACCACGAGACGCGCACCCTCATGCGCGACCTCAAGCTGAACACGGTGTGCGAGGAGGCAGCCTGCCCGAACATCGGCGAGTGCTGGAAGCACAAGCACGCCACGTTCATGATCCTCGGCTCGATCTGCACGCGCGGCTGTTCCTTCTGCAACGTCGAGACCGGCCGCCCCGACAAGCTGGACCCGCACGAGCCGGAGAACGTGGCCGAGGCGGTGGGGCAGCTGAAGCTCAACCATGTGGTCGTCACCTCGGTCGACCGCGACGACCTGGACGACGGCGGGGCCGACCACTTCGCCCGCACCATCGCCGCCATCCGCCGCCACGCGCCGGACACCACCATCGAGATCCTGACCCCCGACTTCCAGAAGAAGAAGGGTGCGGTCGAGGTGGTCGCGGCGGCGAAACCGGACGTGTTCAACCACAATCTGGAAACGGTGCCGCGCCTCTACCCGACGATCCGTCCGGGAGCGCGTTACTTCACCTCGCTTCAGCTGTTGGCGAAGGTGAAGGAGATCGATCCATCCATGTTCACGAAGTCCGGAATCATGGTCGGCCTCGGCGAGACCAAGGAAGAGGTGGCGCAGGTCATGGACGACCTGCGCGCCGCCGACGTCGACTTCCTCACCATCGGCCAGTACCTGCAGCCCACGCCCAAGCACGCGGCGGTGGACCGCTTCGTCACGCCGGAGGAGTTCGAGGGCTACGCCCGCCTCGCCCGCGCCAAGGGCTTCCTGATGGTGTCGGCGAGCCCGCTGACCCGTTCCTCCTACTTCGCCGGCGACGACTTCGCGCGGCTGCGCGAGGCGCGCGCCGCGAAGCTCGCCGCAGCGGCCGGCTGACGGGGCAGGGCCATGCCGACGCACGCGCAGAAGAAGGTGCTGCCCTACACGCCGGAGCAGATGTACCGGCTGGTGGCCGACGTGGAGCGCTATCCGGAATTCCTGCCCTGGTGCCTCGCCGCGCGCATCCGCCGGCGCGAGGGCAACGTGATGTACGCGGACCTCGTCATCGGCTTCAAGATGATCCGCGAGCGCTTCACCTCGCGCGTCGAACTGAACGAGCCGGGCATGCGCATCGACGTTCAGTACACCGACGGGCCGTTCCAGTACCTGAACAACCACTGGATCTTCCTGCCGCACGAGAAGGGCACCTGCGTGGACTTCTTCGTGGACTTCGAGTTCCGCTCGGCGATCCTGCAGAAGATCATGGGCGTGCTGTTCAACGAGGCGGTGACCCGCATGGTCAACGCCTTCGAGATCCGCGCGCAGAAGCTCTACGGCACCCAGCCCGCCAAGGCCGGCGCCGGCGTGAACGCGGCGTAAGTCCGTCCGACACCTCTCCAAGTCGTCATGCCCGGGCCCAGTCCCGGGCACCCACGCACTCCGGTTCACCCAAGCGCACACGCAAACGGAGCCGCCCCCTCCCGGGCGCGGCTCCGTCGCTGAAAAATCGAGCCCCCTACGCCGTGAACGGCGGCGGGATGCCGGGGGAGGTCGGGTCGCTGGGCGGCGTCACCTCCGGCGGGGTCTCCGGGTTGGGTGGAATGCGCGGCTCCGGCGTCGGGGCCGGGCGGTCGGGCGAGGGGGAGGTCGGGCCGCCGGGCGGCGGGACCTCCGGGACCGGCTTGTGCGGATCACTCAAGGCAAAATCCCCCATGCCTCAGTCGGCGGACCGTTCGATGGCACGCCCGCCGGACTGCACGTCCCGCCCCATGCCTTCCATCGTATTGCAGGCGCCCAGCATGGCGGTCAGCGCGACCAGGAAGCTCAACATCGCGATTTGGCGAACGGGAAGCCGGATCGTGCGGGTCATCGCCCAGTCTCCTTGTTGAAGAACACCGTTGAAGAACACCTGCTCTGTGAACGGCGCGTCCGGCCCGTTGGTTCCGGATGCGCGCGCGCAACGGGCAACTGCGCAATCGGAATGGCCTCCTTCCTTGACGCAGTAATTCGCTCGGCCATGATGGCGTCCCCTTGCCCGTCACCGCCGGAATCCCCCGCATGAGCGCCAGCGAAACCCTCGTCCGTCCGCTGTCCGGCCGTGTCCGCACCCACGTGATGGAGCTGCTGCGCCTCGCCGCACCCGTCATCGTGTCGCGCGCCGGGCTGA